>JAGLWR010000001.1 GCA_023133315.1 Methanomicrobia archaeon
AAATACCCTGCAAAGCCAATGGCAACAGTAGTTATGGCCGCTATGTCAACAGCGTTTATTAACCAACTTATTACAAATGCTGTTTTTCTGCTTTTGAATCCCTCTTTCATATAATAATATTCGGCAGCAGTTGTTGGTTTTATGGATATTAATTCAGCGTAACTTAATCCTGTGAAAGATGCTATAATTGCAGCAAATAAAAATGATAACCAAAGAGATGGACCTGTTTTTCCAGCCGCTTCTCCAATTAAAGTGTATATGCCGGCACCAAAGATAATTCCTACTGCGTATATAAGTAATTTTTTGAAATGAACGGTTCTTTTTAATTCGGCCATTTGGATCACTTTAATCTTTTAGTTACCCAGATGATAATATAAAGTAATACTTTAAAACTTAGTGATTTGCAATTTTATTTATAATTCAGTGTGTTAAATTTACTTTCTATACTTTCTCCGTACTTTTATTTCGAAATTATCGCTCTCCTGACGAATCTCGGCGCAGAGCTGCAGCACTATATCTTTTGGAATGGCATTATTTTCTGACGATTTTTTCATTCTTTATCATCCCGTCTTCGAGATATAGAATCCTGTCTGCAATATTTTCTATCCTGTTACATGCGTCACAACGATGACAGATGTCCTGTGCTCTTTTGCGAGTGTTCTGAGTATTTTACAGTTTTTGCCCCACTTTTCTTCGACTTTCCACCCATCAGTTAATACTGTCTGGCACCCTTCGCATCGAATTTCTTCAGGTTTACAATTATTGTCTTTGGCAATAATTCGCCGAAGCTCTTCCGAGTCTTTGTACGCTCTATAAATTATACATGCACCACAGTAAAGCCCGCATCTGCCCACAAGATTTTCGTTTATCATGGTCACCATTCCTTGGGTATATATTCTATCGGTTACGAACAGGGAGGTTGGTTATTTTTTTATAATAGCACTATCATATTTAAAAGGCTGTCCATCTTTCACTATTGTTCATTACTCGCTTCTCCAATACATCCTTTAAATACTGAAAAAAACGTTGAGAGTTCTCTTTAAAATTCCCTCTTTATCCTCAAGTATTCTCAACCGTTCTGTCGTCCATTTTGATAGATTGTTTTTCACAAATGGCTGGGCAACTCTGTAATCCAGAAAAATAATACACGCTCTATCGTCTAACAAACGGTGGGCCCTTCCTGCGCCCTGATTCAGTTTTCTATGCGCAGGGAGATAGTACCCATAATATTTTCCTTTCCCTGGAAAAACGTCTGTATAGTACCCTACCTGGGCTTGAACCCGTGCTGTAGGTTTTGCATACGGTATTCCTACAAGTACAACGGCATTCATTTCATCCCCCGGATAATCTTCCCCTTCAGAATTTCTTCCCCCCATAACACCGAGCAGCACCGCGCCATCTTTTTTTGCAAGCGTCTTGAACCCTCTGATAAGAAGATCATTTTCACTCGAAGCGGAACCTTTATTTTCGACAAAAAGGGGCTTTTTTACAGCCTGTTGAAGTCCTGCGGATAAAATTCCTTCTAGTACGCTGTAGGAGACGGTAAAAATACCGACATTTTTTGGTACAACATCCACGATCTCAAGTATTTTTTGAACTAGCTTTCGGTACATCTCTACGTCTCTATAGGGACTTTTTGTGGTCACACCTTTTGAAATTAATGTCAATATATTCGATCTTTTGAAGGGGGAGTTGAAAACTTTGGATTCATAGTTCTGTAAACCTATGATGTCACAAAATGCATTCAGAGGTGTGAGGGTACCTGACATGGATATAATCGAGTATGCGGATGAAAACACCTGCGTAGTAATATTTCTTGGATCTAAATCAAGGATATCCAATTTTAAGGAAGAAACTCCTCCTTTCGTGATGTATCGTTCTATGAGATAACAGTAATCCTTTCTATCTCTCACGTTTATCCAGTTGAAAACAAACACTCCACAGCTGTGGATGAAAGACCTGGGAGGTTTTCCTTGATTTAATTTATCTTTCTGTATCTCTTCTCCTCTTTTGATCATGTATTGTGAAAAATCTTCTATCGCTTTTTCTGTGGAGATGTGTACAAACTGTGATCTTTTTCCTGTAAATCGAGAAATAAGATCTTGATACGTCAGTAAAGACTCGTCTTCTAACTGTATGTCCTCCGGTATTGAAAGTATTATTTCGTACAGAGCTTCCAGAAATGCAAGTATCTCATCTTCTTCGTAGTTAGTGGCTTCGTGTATTCCCGCTTTCAATGACGACAATGACAGCTGATCACTCCCAAGATCGGCGGCTAATTCTGGTAAATTATGAGCTTCGTCCAGAACCAAAATAATATCGTCTAAATGACATCCTATCGTCTCCAAAAAATTATCTCTAATACCTGGGTGAAATATATAGAGATACGAACAAGTTATAAGGTCTGCCTCTCTGAGTACTTCTTTTGTCACTTCATAGGGACACAGAGCATTCTCTCTACAGACTTCTTTAATTTCCATAGAATTTACGGCTCTTTTTGAAAACTTCAATGCGAACTCAAAGACTAACTCCTCGTTTTCCTTTACATTTTTATAAAATTTGCACCTGTTAAGTTTCTTCAGTAATCGACACACGTGAAGAGCTGATGCTGTATCTCCTGCAAAATCAGTTACGAGGGGATTCAGACACATCTCTTTTCTTCCTCGCAGAGAGACGCCAGAAACATTTTTTTCTTTTCCTATCTCTCTTAATTCTTCAATAACTCTATCCATTTGTTTATGGGTCCTACAGCAGTATACAACCTTTTTTGCCATTTCTTCAGCTATTGGAAGAATAGAAGATAAAACACCCGGGGTTTTTCCAAAGCCCGTAGCAGCTTCGATAACGGTATTTCTTCCAAGCTTCACATTTTTATAGATCATATCCATAAACTCTTCCTGACCTTTTCTTAATGAAGGATAAGGAAAGTAATCACTGTACTCCATAAAAGAGAATAATCACATACATTAATAAACTCTCTCACCATATACTAACCTATGAAAAAACTCCTACTGATCTTCATGATACTGGCATTAAGTACAGTCAGGGCAGATACGTACGATGCCATCGTGGTGAGAAATAGCAGCGATGTAATAATAGACTATATCATAGCCGAAGCATACTCTCACAAAGCAGATATTCCTGTGATTCTTACCGATCCAGAGTCGCTTAGCGTTAGCGCAAGAAGAGCCCTTTTGGGTCTGCGATCCCAAGACGCCGAAAGAGTTCTGATCATAGGGGGATCTCAGGCCATCTCTACCCATGTAGAAGATGAGATAAGGAACATAGGTTTTGATGTTGACAGAAAATGGGGTACGGATAGAAACGAGACTGCAGCGATCGTAGCGATCGATCTCTGGGGGGAATGTGAGAACGTAGTATTGGTCAATGGAAACATCCCTGAAAGCTTTTTAGTTGCATTGAGAACATCTTATGTATTAAAAGCTCCAATATTACTTGTAGATGAAAATAAAGTTCCCAATCCTACGTTAAAGGCGATAGAAACCTTGAATCCTGAAAGTATATATGTTATAGGCCCAAATATTCCGGACATATCAGGTCTTAAGGGTGAGAAAAAACTTGTAGGCACCAATATCGAGGTAAGCGATATAGAAGAGAAAAGAAAGATAACCTTCGATTATGTATCTCTCCTTCTCGGAATTCTTGTCGGTGGAACATCCGTATTTTTTGTGTACAGAACTTATAAAAGGAAGATAAGCGTGGAAGTGCCGATGTTTGTCCTCACCGAAGACGAAAGAAAGATTGTCGACGCTGTAAAATCAACAGGAGGAGAAATGAAACAGGAAGATCTTCCGGAGGAAACAGGGTTTTCAAGGCCCAAAGTCACAAAAATTATTCAGGATCTGGAGAATAAAAAGATAATTTCAAGATTAAAATATGGAAAAACTTATAAAGTAAAGATTGAGAAGAAGTTTATCAAAACCTAAAGGTGATTATATGAGATGTATATCATGTAACAGAGAAATCGCTCCGGATGAAAAGGGTGTTAAGTTTCCATGTCCTAACTGTGATAGGATTATCGTTAGATGTGAAAAATGCAGAGTTCTGGCGAATCCCTATAAGTGTGAATGTGGATTTGAGGGGCCGTGATAAAATGGGTTATAATGTTGTTGCAATAGCCAAGGTCATGCCAGTTTCTCCTGAGATAGACAGAGAAAAACTGAAAAAAGATATAGAGAGTAAGATACCTCAAAATATGAAGCTTCATAAAATAGAAGAAGAACCCATAGCTTTTGGGATCGTAGCTCTCAACGCTTTTGTTCTTCTCAGTGACGCAGAAGGAGGAGTAGATGATATAGAAGAAAGAATTAAAGAGATAGAGGACGTAAGCGAAGTGGATATTATCGATGTAAGAAGATTACTTTAACTTCTCTATATATTCTTTTACCTTTTTTCCTGTAAGCTTCTCAAACTTTTTTGTTTTTTTACCGAGTAAAGCCATCTCTATGTTGCTTTTGTCAATTTCTCCTTCTATCGATGCTTTCAAGGTATTCAATGCGAGCATTATCGCTTCTTCCATCGTCATATTATTTTTGTACTCATCTTCAAAGACCTTCATTGCTGTGTCTCTTCCTTCTCCTATAGCCGTAGCTTTCCACGCCAGGTACGCTCCAGAGGGTTCCGTAACAAAGAGTTCTGGGAGATCATTGACACCTGCTATTATCAACGAAACGCCAAAAGGACGCAATCCTCCGTACTGTGTGAACTGCTGTTTGAGATCTCCTATCTTCTTTGCCAGAGTAGATGTTGCTATCGGCTCACTGTATGTCAATCTATTTATTTGCGCCTCTAATCGTGCCCTATCTATCAGTACCCGCGCATCGCTGATGATACCTGAGGTTGCCGCACCTATGTGTTCGTCTACCTTGAATATCTTTTCAAAAGACTCAGGCTCTACCATGGGTGAGGGTATTCTCTTATCAACAGCCAGAACTATCCCTTCATCACACCGCACACCAAGAGCTGTAGCACCCTTCTTTACGGCTTCACTTGCATAGGAAACTTGATATAGGCTTCCGTCTGGGCTGAACACCGTGATCGCTCTATCATATCCCATTCCTTTAGGCATCATTTATTTTTCACCTTTACCACTACATTCTCTATTTCTTTTTTTGAAAGTTCTTTATATCCCGAACTATTAATTATTGTAACAGCTATCCCATCTCCTGTAGCAAGATCTCTCTGAATAGCTACATTTATTGCCCTGATGCTGAGTTCTATCCCTTCTTCGATCGTCATGTTCTCTCTGAACCTGTCTTCTAAAAGTCCGTACGCTATAGTTGATCCCGAACCTGTAGAGATCATCGTATCTTTGTTGACCCCGCCTATAGGGTCTATAGAGTAAGCTTCGGCTCCATTTGAATCGTATCCTCCAAGAACTAACCATGCTATCAGGGGATAATATCTTTGACCTTGAAGAATATTAGACGTTAACTGAGCTAACGCTTTTGTAGAGATCTTCTTCCGATCTTTCATCTCATATAAGTTAGCTTCAGCCCTTAAAAGGCCTATGAGACTCTGGATATCTCCAACCACTCCTGCACAGGCGACTCCAACACTTTCCGTTATTTTAAAAAGCTTTTGAGCATTTTTATGTGCTATTAAATATCCTGCCGATGCTCTTTTATCCGTAGCTAAAACTACACCTTTATCGCATACGATTGCTACGGTAGTCGTTCCTTTTTTGAAATTATCTTCCATTTTTTCACCTGTAAAAAAAGAAAAATTAAATTTTATTAATATTCTTCCGGACCCATTCCTCCGGGAGGCATTCCTCCTGGGGGTCCTCCACTTTTGCCGAGTTCACTTGCAGCTATGACGTCATCTATTCTCAGTATCATTATAGCAGCTTCAGATGATGATTTCACGGCCTGTGATTTGATCCTTAATGGCTCTACTACACCACTCTTCATCATATCTTTGGCTTTGCTATCGAAAACATCGAACCCTATATTTTTGCCGTCTTTTTCGTGCTTTGATCTCAGTTCCACCAATGCATCTATAGGATCAATACCCGCATTCTCTGCAAGCGTTCGTGGAATTACCTCCATAGCATCGGCAAAAGCTTTTATAGCCAGCTGCTCTCTGCCGCCCATCTTGTCAGCACATTCTTGAAGTCTTTTCGAAAGTTCTATCTCTGCAGCACCGCCACCTGCAACTACCGTTCCATCCTTTATTATCGTAGCTACTACACCTATAGCATCTTCCAATGCCCTTTCTACAGAGTCCACGAAATGCTCCGTACCTCCTCTCAAGAGAAGTGACACGGCCTTTGGATTCTTACATTTTTCAATAAACGTCATCTTATCTTTGCCTACCTTTTTCTCCTCTACGAGACCTGCATATCCGAGATCTTCTGAAGAGAGATCTTCTATCTTTGTAACTATCTTTGCGCCTGTAGCTTTTGAAAGTCTTTCCATATCTGACTTTTTAGCCCTTCTTATTGCGAAGATTCCTTTCTTTGCCAGATAGTGCTGTGCCAGATCATCGATTCCTTTCTGACAGAAGAGAACATTAGCACCGCTTTTAGCTATGTTCTCGACCATATCTCTAATAGTCTTTTCTTCCTGTTCTATAAAAGCCTGCATCTGGTCTGGAGATGTAATCCTAATTTCAGCATCTGTTTCAGTTTTGTGCACTTCCATAGCAGAGTCTAACAAAGCTATCTTGGCCTCCTTTATCTTTCTCGGCATCCCAGGATGAACTTTTTCTTTGTCAATGATAATGCCCTGTATAAGCGTAGAATCCTCTACACTTCCTCCTTCTTTCTTCTCAACCTTGATATCCTCTGTATCAACAAAGTATTTTCCATTTTCGTTTACAGCTACCTGTCTTACCGCCTTAACAGCTAAAGCTGTTAGTGTATCCTTCGCTTTTTCAGCACCTTTACCTGTCATTGCAGTCTCGGCAGCCTGAAGTAAAACCTTCTCATCGGTAGGATCCACCTTAGTTGCCATATTATTCAAAATATTCTCTGCTTCTTCCGCTGCAACTTTGTACCCAGAAGCTATTATCGTTGGATGTACGTTCTGATCCAAGAGAACTTCTGCATTTTTTAAAAGCTCTCCGGTAAGGACAACCGCTGTAGTTGTACCGTCTCCTACTTCATCGTCCTGTGTTTTTGCGACTTCGACTATCATTTTGGCTGCTGGATGGGCAATATCCATTTCATCGAGGATCGTTGCACCATCATTTGTAATGACAACGTCTCCCAAGGAATCTACTAACATTTTGTCCATTCCCCTGGGACCTAACGTCGTTTTGATAGTCTCAGCGACTATTCTACCCGCTAAAATATTCATTCTTTGAGCATCTCTTCCCAGAAATCTCTGGGTACTATCATCCGTTACCTGCATAGGTTGTCTCATTTTTGCCATATTATTCACCTCATAAAATCTTGTAATAAAAAGTGGATTAGTAGTGATATAAAAAGCTTTCGGTTGGTGGTTCTCATACGAACACGATGGATGGGGTGTTTTGCATATATTATTTGTTTGTTGATTCAGTCGATGGATAATCATTATCTTCGGGGTCTGAAGTTGGAAATAATTTTATCAATGATTTGATAAAAATTTAGCCATTCATCATCATATCTAAATAAGTGAGGGAGTAGAGAAAAATAATCCTTATTTTGTTGCTCTAAAAATTCAAATATTTCCTTCATTGCCCCAAAAACTTTAACTACATCATTACTGTTGACTTTTGTTGGAATTATATTTAGTTTTAGTTTCTTTGTACATTTTCCTCTTTTATCTACATGATCAACATATTTCTTGTTTCCCCTCTTCCCTCTCTTATCTCCATAGCTCTTCAATAACTTTTGATAAATCTTTGTTTCATCATAATTACCTCTCTCAAATTTTCCTATATAGCTTGTTCTCCAGAGATGATTGTGAACAATCAAATCTCTAAGAACATAAACTTCATATAATTTTTCTAATAACTTTGGATTTTTAAATTCTTTATCAAAAAATTTTAGGTTATCTCTTCTATCTTTTTCGAAATACCTAACTCTGTTCAGTAAAGATTCTATTAATAGGATCGATAGGATAATAATAGAAGTTGAATATCCATTTTCTCTTTGGGATGCTCGTACCTTACTATACCCACTAAACTTAAAGCTGTTTAACCTTTTGTATAAATCTAATATTGGCTCTATAAAACTTACTCCAATGCAACTAATCTCAATGTCTCTTTCCTCACTCATAGTTTTCTATCTATCTTTTTTTCTTATTAAACTTTATTCTTTTTTCACAGATTTTATGCTAGTAACAAAATTATAGGGAAGTTGGAGGATACTCTCTTCACACATCCTTCTCAATTTTCCTCTTGAATTGGGAAAAATTTTACTCTCGAAACAGCCTTTTTCCGCCTAATTTCTTCACTACTGATATTACCACTGCGAAAATAGCCAACGATATGACCACACGAATTATAGTACCGATGGGATCTACCCTAATGTCAGGGACAATCCAAAGATAAAAACCCAAAATAAAAATCACAAATATGATCACAATGGTTATCCAGCCTAAAGGCGTGGGTTTCTTCCGTTCTGTCTCTCTCATTTGGGTTCACCTACCTCTTGTATGCAAATCTAATATAAAAAGTTTATGGACTAACTCAAAAAGCTTAAAAGAGATCATTTATTCTTTATATCTTCTCCTTTTATTTGTTTATGCAGAAATTTTTTCTCTAAGCCTCGATTTGCATAGGTGATCTCAAAAAGTGTTAGGACTCGATGATGCATAAGAACCCGGTTGACGTTTCTTATACGTCTTCTCTCACTCACTTATTTCTTCTGTCTTTTCACCTTCCTCATTATCACTATTGGTTCTCCATCCTCTGTTGCTATTCTCCAGTTGAGAATATCACCGTGTTTTAATTCCAACTGATTCACGACTCCCATCGGTATAACTGTTTTTAGCGATCTTGCACCCTTCTTTACATAACTGAGTTTTGATGTTTCTTTGCTCATAAATGTTATGTCTGCACTTCAAGTATTTAAAGTTTTTGGTATAATTTAAGACCGAAGACTTTATAAAAATAGACCCCTATATGCTAGAGAATTCTCATACAAAAGGGAATCCTGTCATGAAAGCAAATAGCCAAATAAATACTATGACTTTTGTAATAGTATGTATAGTTATTTCTTTATTCACAGTTCTCACCTCCATAGAAAGTTATTTAAATACAAGAAAGTATAGAAGAATGGTGAAGACATGTCAAAAAAATTATCTCTTGTCTTGGCTACTGTCATACTGTCTTTGATGGTGGCTGGCTGTATATTAGAGGAATCTCCAAAATTGGAAGGGACTCTGTGGATACTGAAGTCGTACGTGGATGATGGAGGGGGGATGGTCAACGTGTTGTCTGGTACTGAGACTACGGCACAATTCCAGGGTGGCAACGTTGGGGGAAGTGCTGGGTGCAACACCTATTCCGGAAGTTATACCCTTAGTGGCAATGCAATCACCATTGGTACCCTCACCGTCACCCTCATGTTTTGCACTAAGCCGGGAATCATGGATCAGGAGACAGCGTATCTTTCAGCACTGGGATCAGCTACCACCTACAAGATCAAGGGTAGCACCCTGGAGATGAGCAACGCTGACGGGAAACTGATTTTAGTCTTTGAAGTATAGGAAGAATGAGATATAGTGCAAGAGGGGATGATCCTTAAGCTCCAATTTCATCACAAAAAAGAGTTAAATATCTTCCTACTCTCCGAGAATTTTATTTGGATAATTTATGTTCCATCCCTTTATCTAAGGAACATACGCCATTTTACAATAATAATCAAACTCAAAGAACAAAATAGGACAAGAGAAAGAAATAATTCTTTCTCGTTTTTAAAAAACTATCTTTTAACCAGTTGATAACTATAACCAGCAGAGATTAAATCTCAATATCTTCTGTGTTTCTGATAGCATTCTTTACAATATACGGGCCTTCCTTCCTGGGGCTGGAATGGAACTTCACATTCTTTACCGCAGTCAGCACATGTGGCTTTGTACATTTTTCTTTCGCCAAAATTTCTATTTTCCATATTTTCACCTTTTTTATTAACCTGAGATATACTCTCAAGCATGTAAAGTAACATACTGCCTTTTATAAACCTTTGCATTGTAAAACGAAGACTTTTATAGAGTTCTGAGTAATAACATTATGCGTGATGTACTGCCGGAGTATGCCGTTAAAAAATTGGAAGAACAGGGCATTACAGAATTGTTTCCTCCCCAGAAAGAAGCCGTCCAAAAGGGACTTTTAGAAGGAAAAAATCTCGTTCTTGCCATTCCCACGGCCTCTGGTAAAACCTTAGTAGCGTTAATTGCCATTCTCAATCACATAAAAAATGGAGGGAAAGCTGTATACATTGTTCCATTGAGGGCATTAGCTGAGGAGATATATGCGGAGTTCTCAGATTTTTGCAACTGCGTTCTGTCTTCCGGGGATTACGATGCAGAAGATAGACATCTGACAGAGTACGACTGCATAATTACCACAAGTGAAAAATGCGACTCGCTGTTGAGACATTCCAGACAATTTTTTGATGACGTAACCCTCGTCGTTGCAGACGAGATTCACTTGATTGACTCGATGAAAAGAGGACCCACGCTGGAAATGACGCTCTCAAAACTAAAGGACAAACAGATATTAGCGTTGTCCGCAACGATATCCAATGCGCAAGAAATCGCGGAATGGTTAAAAGCTGATCTCGTTTATTCAGAGTGGAGACCTGTGCCATTAAAGACAGGAGTGTGCATAAAGGATAAAATATATCACAAAGATAGCGTAAAAGAAGTACGGTTCAAAAAGGATCCCATAACGTCTCTCTGCTACGAGACTATAAAAGAAAATGGGCAGGCTTTGATATTTGTTAACACGAGGCGATCCGCCGAAGCTCTGGCAAAAAAACTTGCAAAAAATAATTTTTCTGAGGTAGAGATAAAGTGTTCAAATACAAGTTTTGGAAGACTTCTCGAAACCTGTGCCAGGAAAGGGGTAGCGTTTCATCATGCGGGATTAGCAAGAGAAGACAGAAAAAAAGTGGAACAATATTTCAAAGAGAATAAATTGAAAATTCTGACGGCAACGCCAACATTAGCAGCAGGCGTCAATTTACCTGCGAGAAGAGTAATTGTCAGAGATTATAAGAGGTACAGCGAACTAGGGTACAAAAGAATTCCTGTACTGGAAATAAAACAGATGATGGGCAGAGCTGGAAGACCAAAATATGATAAAGAAGGAGAAGCTCTTTTAATTGCTAAAAACGAGGAAGAGAAAGACATGCTTTTTGAAACGTATATCAACAAAGAAACTGAGAGAATTACATCAAAACTCGCAAATCCCACTATTATGAGAACGCATGTTCTTGCATTGATCGCATCTCACTACGTCAGGAATGAAGAAGCGCTGAAAAAGTTTCTCAAAAGAACGTTTTACAGTTTTCAATACGATCTTGACAAGATATACGACAGGATACTGGGAGTTATTGATTTCTTGGAAAAGAATGACCTGATACAAAATTACACCGCGACACAGTTTGGCAAGAGAGTTTCCTATCTTTATATAGATCCAAAAACAGCAATAACATTGAGAAATGCGTTAAAAGATGAGATGAGTTCTTTTGGCATACTTCATGCCGTCACATCCACACCAGATCTGGAATCGTTATACCTGAGAAGAGGCGATTTCGATGAGTATGACAGTATGGTCTTAGAAAAGGGAGAAGAATTTCTTCTTGATGTACCCGATTACTGGTATGAGCCCGACAAATACGAATTTTTTTTATCGAGAGTAAAGACAGCGTCATTGTTTTACGACTGGATGGAAGAGACAGACGAAGAAGAGATCTTTAAAAAATATAAGATATATCCCGGGGATTTTTACAGAATGAGAGAAACAGGGGACTGGCTTCTGTATTCTTTTACAGAAATAGCAAAATTGTTTAATCATTCCTACAGAGAGATTGAAAATACAAGAAAAAGACTGAGATACGGTGTTAAAGAGGAGTTGTTGCCTCTTGTAAGGATAAGAAATATAGGGAGAGTTAGATCCAGAGTTCTATTTAACAACGGTATTAAAAATTTAAGAGATATAGAGAATACGGATTTCGAAACTTTGAAAAGACTTTTAGGAGAAAGTTTAGCGAGATCTTTAAAATAGAAATACTTTTATTTTCCTGTCCAAACATCTTCCATGGAAGAAAAGATAACGCTCACTCTCGTATTCGTTTTTTCAGTAATACTTTCTTCATTATTTGTTCTTCCATTCGATCACCTTCTGGGAGAAGATCCATACTTTCACAGAGAAGTTACAGAATTTTTTGTAGATCATAATCGCCTTCCGCAAACCAGTATAGAAGAATGGAACGAAGAAAAACCCTACGCTGCTTACTTGGAGTTTAAATTAAAAACGTATCCCCGATGGTTTTATTACATACTTTATCCATTTCACAAAGTGCTGAAATTTTTTCCTGTTTTCTTTTCCGGGCTTATAAGTATATCCATTTATCTTTATCTTTCTAAGTATTCCAAGGAAGCCGGGATAATTGCTGCAGTGCTCGTTCATACTCCAAATTTCACAGCACATTCCATACTCCTCCTCCCAGAAATTGTAGGATTGGTTTCTTTACCATTGGTGCTGTATCTCTTCGAAAAAAAGTATTATTTCTCTGGGGTTCTTTTAGGTCTACTATTCCTTGTACATCCTCTGAGTGCTCTAGTAGGTTACCTAGGAGTGGCGATTATAGGCATCTTCAAAAAAAGGTTCAAAGACCTTATCATTTCGTTCCTTATTAGTTTTGTTTTTGCATTTCCGCACATCTTGGTAATACTGGGGGAGAAGACAAACGTAAGTTATCAGCTGGGACTGAATTTTTCTGCAGATGTTTGTACTCTTAAGGAATATTTAAAATATTTTGGAGTTTTAAGTATCTTTCCATTGTTTATCTATCTGTCTATTAAAAAAAGAGATTATATTCCCGTCGCTTTTATTTTATTCCTTATATTCTTTTCAGTGATCAGGATAACGAGGGTACCGTCTGAACGTTTTTTTGCCTATCTATCTATATTTCTAGCTGTGATAATAGCCAGGAGAATCGTAGAAATAAAAAATATTAAAATAAAATATGCACTAGTTTTTTCTCTGATTTTTTTCTCATTCGTTCAGAATTACTGGATATTTGGGGCGATAGGGCCGTCAACACGTGAAATTAAATCGTGGGAATTTTTAGATGAAAACTCGCTCGAAGATTGTAGCGTTTTGGGATGGGACAGATACCCCCAGGTTTTTACTGTGAAAAGAAAAATCTATTTTTCACAAGAGGATTATGAATCCTATAAAAATTTTGATTATATGTCTCCAGATGCCAATGTTCTCATTTATAAAAAGGAGTTTTTGAGTTCTCTTGAAGAAGATAAGATATATGATAATAAAGTAGGGATATGGTACATAGATTCATAATACAGCATATCCCTCTTCTAGAGCCTTAAGATCGAGATCTAAAAATTTTTCTGGAATTTTTTCTTTCAAAACTTCTATGATATCTTCTTTTGTAAACGGAAGTTTCTCTCCTATTTTGCAGAGTGCACCGATCATGATTATGTTCATCACTATCGGGTTCCCCAACTTTTGCGCTATCTCATACGCATCAAATTTGTAAACTTTACAGTACGATTCCAGTGAATTGATGACTTTGGTTACATCAGGATACTCAGCCTGCCCTATGGATACCGTAACAGGAACGACAGGTTTTTCATTGATTACCACCACTCCATCCTTTTTCATAAATTTTATCTGTCTCAGCGCTTCCACAGGTTCAAATCCAAGGAGATAATCGCATCTTCCCTCGGGAACGAGGGCTCCGTATACATCGCCTATCCTGACGTGCGATGTTACGGCTCCACCTCTCTGAGCCATTCCGTGAGTCTCGCCTATCCTTACCTTATAATCTTTATTCAAAGCAGCTTTTGCCAGTATTTGGGAGGCTAATAAGTTTCCCTGACCTCCAACTCCCGATATGATAATATTCGTTTCCATGAGATCACTATATTTTTTAAACGGTAAAGTTTAAAAAAGGTTTGCAATTGCCTCTATGCAAAGTTTTATAAACTCTTAAAAAAATTCCTGAACATGAGGAGGGATTTACTTTGCAATCCCGGATTCAGCTAAAGACGTGCTGGAAGCATTGGTAGAAAAAGATGGGGTATCTTCTAGAAGTATTGCTGAAAAAATAAATATGCCTGACAGAACTGTCAGGTATGCTCTAAAGATTCTGAAATCTAAAGATTTTGTACGAATGAGAATTATTCTTGGCGATACAAGAAAGAGAATCTACACCCTCAATAAAGAAATCCTAGAAGATACTGTTTGAGAGGTTAGTGATAGAAATAGAAAGAACCTCTACTCTTTGATCGTTAAGTTTTTATATGGAAAGAAGTACTGGATTACACCAAATCTATAAAAACCAAAACTTTTTAAATAGTACAGAAGATAGATTTTAAGTTATCAAAATAGGAGGCAATTAAGATGGCAAAAGAAAAACCTCACATGAATGTGGCATTTATTGGCCATGTAGACCATGGGAAATCTACACTGATAGGAAGAATGTTGATGGAACATGGAGACGTAAGAGAACAGATGATCAGGAAGTTCGAAGAAATGGGCGAAAAAGGGAAGACCTTTAAATTCGCATGGGTAATGGACAATTTAAAAGAGGAACGAGAAAGAGGAGTCACGATAGACCTGGCACATAAAAAATTTGAAACAGACAACAGATATATAACGATCGTGGACTGTCCAGGTCACAGAGACTTCATCAAGAACATGATCACTGGAGCTTCGCAAGCGGACGCAGCCGTGCTCGTAATAGACGCAAAGGACGGTGTAATGCCCCAGACAAAAGAACACGTTTTCTTGGCTAGAACTCTTGGTATAAAGCAATTAGTCGTTGCGATAAACAAAATGGATCTGATGGATTATAAGCAGGATAGATTTGATAAGATAAAATCCGAAGCAATCAAGCTTTTAAAGCTTGTGGGATACAAGCCAGACGAAGTGCCCATCATACCGACTTCTGCTTTCCACGGCGAAAACATTACAAAGGCAAGTGAGAAGATGTCGTGGTTCTCAGGAAAGTCCATGATAGAGATATTGGATGCACTGAAAGAGCCGGAGAAGCCGACAGACAAGCCACTGAGACTTCCAGTGCAGGATGTCTTTACAATTACAGGTGTCGGTACGGTACCTGTAGGAAGGGTAGAAACTGGAGTAATGAAGGTAGGGGAAAATGTCATATTTGAGCCTGCTTCAACTATCCTCGGAAAACCTGTATCCGGAGAAGTCAAAACAATCGAGATGCATCACGAAGGACTTTCAAAAGCTGAACCTGGAGACAACGTTGGTTTCAATGTCAGAGGCGTTGGTAAGAAAGATATACGAAGAGGAGATGTTTTAGGGCATGTTGATTCCCCTCCAACGGTAGTTACACCAAAAGACACATTCAGAGCACAGATTGCTATTTTGGCGCACCCAACGGCTATAACTGTTGGATATACACCTGTATTCCACTGCTATACAGCCCAGGTGGCGTGCACATTTGAAAAATTAGTTGCAAAGCTTGATAAAAAGACAGGTGGAGTAGCCGAGGAAAATCCAAGCTTTTTAAAACCGGGAGATGCAGCTCTGGTGGAGATCAGACCTACCAAACCTATGGTTCTTGAAGAATACAAGAAGATCCCTGAGATGGGCAGATTCGCTGTAAGAGACATGGGTATGACTATAGCAGCAGGATTCTGTGTTGCCATACACAAAGGATCCAAGAAATAAAGGGGATCGAGTTGCAAAGAGCCAGAATAAGACTTGCTTGTACAGAGCCGAAAAAATTAGATGATGTTTGCGATCAGGTAAAAAAGATCGCAGAAAAAACAGGAGTAAATATTTCTGGGCCTATGCCTTTACCCACGAAGAGATTGAAAGTACCCGTAAGAAAATCTCCCGATGGTGAAGGAACAGCAACGTGGGAACGCTGGGAAATGAGGATCCACAAGAGACTCATAGAGATAGATGCTGATGATAGAACGATGAGACAGGTAATGAGAGTAACTGTGCCGGAAGGAGTGAATATAGAGATAGAGTTAATCTCCTAATTTTTTTATTTTTGTTCTTTTCTTTCTTCATATAAAAAGTTTTTTTCTCTGATGAACGGTTCCCAATTTACCCTTAGAGAGCTGTGAATCCCTTACGAAAAGATATTTATACAATGAAGATTAATTAATATTATGAATTTAAAATCTAAAGGAGTTTCCCCCATAGTTGCAGTGGTTCTGCTCATCACGGCTACTATAGCGATAGGCACAATTTTAATGGCGTGGGGATCCGGATTAATTCAAGAAAGACAGAGTATTTCCGAAGAAACGAGTAAAAGTGTGTTCGGAAGTGAGAATTATCTGAGTATCGATAACCTTGCAGATAGTAATGGTACTCTCTTAATATGGATCAGAAACTCCGGAGACGAAGATGTAAATGTGGAATATTTCAGGATATACATCGAAAAAAATGAAGTGGATCAGGATCCTCAAAACGTTTCTGGGATGACAGTACCAAAAAAAGACACGGTGAAACTCGCTGAGATTCCTCTCTCATTAGAGGAGGGGGATATCGTTTTTGTAAAAATTACCACAAAAAGTGGGTACCTAATGACAAAGATATTGAATCTCACTCCTAAGGTAACAAGTACCCTCACTCCCTCACCTACAACTCCACCTGCCAACCTTCCTCCTAACGCCGATTTTGATTACGATCCTCCAAATCCGTACACCGATGAGGTGATCCAGTTCACCGATCTATCCACAGACTCTGATGGTATAATAGTTTCATGGGACTGGGATTTCGGAGACTCGCAGACGTCGTCAAATCAAAATCCGACTCATTCTTATCCCGAAAATATCACATATACAGTCACGTCAACGGTAACGGACGATGATGGTGCTACAGATAGTATCAGTAAGGACATCACCGTCCTCAATCAAAATCCGGTAGCAGATGCCAATGGACCATATTTTGGTATTGTTGGAGAAGACATCACGTTTGATGGATCGGGATCATACGACCCTGACGGCTCCATAGTCTCATGGGACTGGGACTTTGGAGATACCACATCGGGGAGTGGTGAAACAACGACACATGCATACACGAATCTCGGTGATTACACGGTTACGTTAACGGTTACCGACGATGATGGTGGAACAGATACAGATACAACGACGGTAGATGTTTCTGCTGCTCCTGCCAATTTCAATATCCTTACGATTGACACAAATTCAACTGAGATTAAGCAAGGAGATACTGGAATAGTTGTCACGATGACGGTGGAAAATACCGGTGGAGCAGTTGCACTCGTCACCAATACTGATCTCACCTTTACCCATCTAGGTGGCGATGTATCTATAGAATATACGGTGACACCCGATCCGTTTAACCCTATAAGCATTGCAGGAGGTACTTCGGAAACATTTACCTTCGCAGTTGATTGTGTGTATGACGCCACTACAGGAGTGATTGTTATCGACGGTTACATCGGGGGGATAGACACAGCTACGGGTATGCCAATATCAGATAATACAGCAATAACGATAGATCAGTGGTACGTGGAGTTCTTCGACGATGTAGAACACGGGAGCGGAAAATGGAGTATAAGTCCCGATCTCCTCAATTTGTGGCACGTAACGCAACATAGATATCACAGCAGTGATCATTCCTGGTATTTCGGTCAGGAAGGGATCTGGAATTACGATGTAGGAAATTGCAGGGGGAGTATAATATCCGTATCCATAGATCTCACCTCTCCCACGATCACCTCAGCCGAACTGAAGTTCTGGACGTGGTGGCAGATAGAGCACGCTCGTCCCAATCGTGACAGAATGCAAGTATACGTCTCTGCGAATGGAGGACCGTGGGGACCACCTGAATGGTTAAGAGACTCCGGCGATCCGGATATGGGCTGGCATGAAGAAACGATAGATCTTTTAGGATACATGGGAGATTCTATCGAGATCAGGTTTTATTTCAATGCAACAGATCATAATAACAATGACTACGAAGGCTGGTACGTTGACGATATTCATGTAGACGTAACGGTGAATTTTACTTAAGACCTTCCAGTAACCTTTTAAAAGGAGAAAATCTTATATGGTACAATATTAAAGAGGTGTTTACATGACAACGGTATATGATGTTCCGGCTGATAAGCTCATAGAAAAACTGAAAGAGAAATTAAAGACAATGAAAGAGCTCACTCCTCCCGAGTGGGCTAAATTTGTAAAAACTTCGTCATCCAGAGAGAGAACGCCCGATCAGGAAGACTGGTGGTATATTAGAGCGGCTTCCGTCCTCAGGAAAGTATATATGCGCGGGCCCGTGGGCGTTTCCCGACTCAGAAGAGTCTATGGAAGCAAGAAAAACAGAGGATACAAACCAGAAAAATTTAGAAAGGCAAGTGGTGCGGTAATCAGAAAGATACTCCAGCAATTAGAAGGTGCTCAACTTGTAAAAAATGAGATCGGAAGGATTATAACACCCAAAGGAAGATCTTTGCTCGATAAAACTTCAAAAGAGATCGAGGGATAACGAATGGAGGACGATATTGAGGATATCAGAAGAAAAAAAATGGAAGAGTTAACAAAAGTTGAAGAACAACAGAGGATGGAGATACAAAAACAACTCTTATTACGGCAGATACTTACAAACGAGGCCAGAAATAGGCTTGTAAGGATAAAAATGGCACGACCAGAGTTTGCAGAACAAATAGAATTACAGCTCATACAGTTAGCTCAATCAGGAAAACTGCAGAAAAAGATCACAGATGAAGATCTTAAAACTATTCTGAGGTCATTGCAGCAGAAAAAACCAGATTATAGAATTATGAGACGATAAAAATGGAAGCGAACTTACTCTTCAGCGGAGGGAAAGATAGTTCTTTATCTGCTTTTATACTTAAAAAACTTGGATATGGGGTGAAACTTATTACGATAACATTTGGATACAGTGAAAACTGGAAACTGGCAAAAGAAACCTCGGAGATACTGGGTTATGACCATAATGTAATAAAGATGGATGAAAAAATCTTGACTGAAGGTTCCAGAATAATCTTAGAGGAGGGATACCCTCTCAGGGGAATAAAATATATCCACAGAGAAGTGATAGAGGAACTTGCAAAAGATTATAAAGTAATCTGTGATGGATCGAGAAGAGATGATAGAACACCAAGATTGGAATTCAGCGAGATAAGAAGTCTGGAAGATAAATATGGAGTAGAGTACATATCTCCACTACAGGGCATCGGTTACAGGACATTGCGATACCTGACAAATAAGCTATTTATAATAGAAACGTATAACAGCAGTGAAAAAAAGACAGCCGATTACGAAACAGAGGCAAGGATCTTTTTAGGTGATAAAGGAAAGAACATATTTCCGGTGCATGAGCAGACTAGAGTTCTTGGCTGGAGAGGTGATGCAGAATGGCAAGAAATAAGCCACTTGGTAAAAAACTGAGATTGGGAAAGGCATTAAAACAAAACAGGAGAGTCCCTGTTTGGGTATGGGTCAAGACAAGATTAAATGTGAGAACTCACCCGAAGAGAAGACACTGGAGAAGAACTAGTTTAAAAAGGTGAAAGTATGAAAGCTGGAGAAGAAAGAGTTTATACCATTCCTTTGAGAAAGGCTAAGAGAACACAAAGAAAAAAAAGGAGTCCGAGGGCTATAAGAGAATTAAAGGGTTTCCTGAAAAGACACACAAAGGCTGAGAATATAAAGATAGACTCCAAATTGAATGAGAAAATTTGGGAAAAAGGTATAGAAAAGCCGCCCTCAAAATTGAGAGTAAGAGTCAAAAAAGAAGAAGAGGACACAGCAACTGCCTATCTTACTGAATAATATGATCAAGAAGCTAGAAATTGAAAAAAACCCATTTATAGGAATTTTTGGTATTACAAATGAAGAAATAACGCTTCTTTCTGTAGATTTTACAAAAGAAAAGGTAAGATTAGTAGAAAATACATTGTCTACAGAAACGTTGCTCACAACAATAGCGAGAACGAATTTACTCGGCATCCTCAGTGCAGGAAACTCAAACGGAGTTGTACTTCCATACAATGTAGAGGATTACGAGATCAGCAAGCTCAAAAAATGTGATATAAAGATAGAGATTTTATCTACAAAATTTACAGCTCTCGGCAATATGATGCTCTGCAATGACAAAGGTGCCGTCATAAGTAAAAAATTAGAAAAAGAATCCAGATTAATAGAAGATGCTCTGGATGTTGAAATCTTTGTATCTGACTCTATTAATTTTGGAAGTATGGGATTATGTACAAACAATGGATGTCTTGTGCATCCCTCTCTTTCGGAGATGATAGATGAATTAGAAAAAGCTTTAAAAGTAGAGGTGGATATAGGGAGTGCAAACAGAGGAGTTTACTATCTCGGCATATGTGCACTCGCAAATACAAAAGGAGCATTAGTAGGCAGTGTGAGTACTGGCCCGGAGATAAATAAAATCGAGGATATACTGTTTTAGGAGGGATACTATGAAGAGTTTTGAAGTACATGGAACATTCAAGATGGGAGATAAGATACAGAACTTCACAAAGGTATTTAACGGCATGAATGAAAAAGGCGTTATAGAAAAAGTGTATTGCGATATAGGGAGCAGACACAGAGTCAAGAGAGGTAACATAGAAATTCTTAAAGTAGAGGAGAGAAAAGAATGAATAAAAATGAACTGCTCATGAAGTTTGGATATCTTAAAGAACAGGGAGAGATCCTTGTAAAAAATATAGCTATTTTAGAAGAAAAACTAACAGAAACGTTGATAGCGAAAAATACACTGGAAGAATTAAAAAAAATAGGAAAAGGAGAGTTGCTGATGCCCATAGGCGGAGGATGCTTTATAGAAACTGAACTGAAGAAACTGGAGCGTGTTACAATCAATGTAGGTGGTGGAGTTTCCAAAGAGGCATCTATAGAAGAATCTCTCTCTAAATTTGATGAAAATACTGAAAGTATCAGAAAAATGATTATTCGTACTCAGGAAAACCTTGTAAAGATTGAAAGAGACCTTGCAGCTATCAATGAAGAACTCGGGAAGCAAAAGTGAAAAGATGTTTAACTCTCTGAAAAACAGATTGGGAACATTTCTCCAGGATCTAAATCAAAAAACTATCTCTGAGAAGGATATAGATTCAATCCTCTTCGAATTAGAACTCATATTGCTTCAAAACGATGTATCTGTTAAAGTTACTGAAGAAATAAAAGAAATTCTCGGAAAAAGTCTCTCCGGGAAAAAAATAGGATTACTGAATAATAAAAAAGATTTTATAGAGGCTTCTTTAAAAGAAGCCGTAAAAGAAATCCTCAGCTCGGAGAAAATAGATTTAATCGAAAAGATAAAAACAAAAAAACCATTTGTAATAATGTTTATAGGTTTTAATGGCACTGGTAAAACTACCACGATTGCAAAACTGGGGAATATATTAAAAAAGAAAGGATTTTCTGTAGTTTTCTCAGCCTCGGATACGTTTAGAGCAGGATCGATAGAACAATTAGAAAGACATGCTAAAAATATTGGAATAAAAGTTATCAAACACAAATATGGGGGAGATCCTGCTGCTGTAGCATTTGATGCAATAAAACATGCCAAAGCAAGAAGTATTGATGTTGTAATCATAGATACAGCTGGAAGATCTGAAACAAATAAAAATCTTATGGCGGAGGTTAAAAAAATAAAAAGGGTAGTAGCTCCTGACCTAACGATATTTGTAGGAGATGCATTGGCAGGAAACTCTCTTGTTAACCAGGCTGAAAAATTTAACGAAATCGGGATTGACTGTTCAATTTTGACCAAGATAGATGCAGATGCAAGAGGAGGGGGTGCTCTATCGATTACATCCGCTACCGAAAAACCTATCGTATACGTTGGAACAGGCCAGGGCTATGATGATCTAGAAATATTCGATCCAGACTGGTTGATAAGGAACCTTTTTTAACTTGAAAGTTAATAATCTCTTTATTTCTTTCCGTATGGATTAAAAAAGCTTAAATATATGCATTCCACATATAATATAATATGTATATGCCGAAAGGTTGGCTCAAGACAAGGATTGAAGAAAAGGACTTTCATTTAAATATGGAAAAATTGAAAGAGATACATTTAGATATTGGCAGTGATTTTTCTGGATATATTAGAATATTTGGTACAAATATCCAGGATATGCACGATGATTGCTATTTTCTTATAGAAAATGGAAAAATTATTGCAGCAGAAAAAATAGAGATAGAGAGGAAGATAAGAACTATTAGGGATGACGTTTTTAACGAATTAGATTGTCTATACAAAGAATGTGAGATAAACGTGGTGAGACTTGATAAATCACAACTTAACATATCGAAAGATACAAATGAAATCTGTTTATTGGATAACGGAGTATCCTTTATAAGCGAGCTTAACAGAGAAGAGTTACTAAACAGGATAAGCGCAGGCAATATAAATGTGGATAGGTTTCTTTATAAATTTGAAAAAATAGATGGACGAATTTGAACCATAAAGTTACTCTGATCTAAATTGCGGAACTGCTTCTTTGAGAGGGTCAAAACTTTCCCAGTTTGTTACAAACTTGCAGATCATGGAAACCTTAGAATGTAAAGAAGAGGGGAGTCTCAGTATCCGTTTGGTATCTATCGTCACCTTTCCATCAGCTAACTCTGCGTTTATCTCTGCCACATTTTTCAGTATCCCCCTTTTTGTACTTTTTCCAACAAAATCCAGAAAATCTACTCTCCTATTGAGAAATCTCTTTATTATCTCTTCTCTATTTTCCAAAATTTTTTTACTCTTTATGTACTCCATTCGTGAAAACGTAAATGCAAACATCTTTCTAAAATTTTCTGAGTACCCATGTGTCATGAATAGATCTTTTGGCACGTGCGAAGCCGTTACATAATTAAAAATTTTGCTTCTATCTTCGATGTACAGTGCTTCTTCATCAAGAACTCGTACATGGTACCCCCTTCCCGAATAAATTAAAAATACATTCTTGAGATTGAAGTTCGATCGCAATGAGTCTATAATAGCCAGTGCCAGCTCTTTTGCATCTTCCAGACATATCTCACAGATATTTCCAGGAGTACAGTCGCATCTTCTTACTTTAAGGTCTTTTGCATCAATGTCAAAAACTATTTCAGCTTTTATCCAATCTTCTCTTGCTTCTGGCTTTTTATAATATGCAACGGAAGAGTAAGCTGCGTACGGCGCCTTTATTTTCATAAATCTCTCAAAATCCCTGATAGAGTTAAACGTTCTGTATCTATCCTTTGGGCCATTGCCGTCATGATCAAACCCAAACTCTCTGCGTTTTAAAGAATCTGTGATAAAATCAGGAAAATCTTTTATGTTCCATTCTTTCTTATAGTACATGTGCCTTTCTTCTAAAGTAGCCTCTTTAAACTCCATAATGACATTTATCAGGCAAGGATAAAAAGGTTGTTGATTCAGCGATCAATAAACTCTTCCAGTACGTATGTTATTATCTCTTCATCATTGCCCCATTCACTCTGTTCAAAGTAGATATCCGGCGTTGTGCGTGTTTCTTCGTTTGCGGTGCCGTCAGGGTTAATGCCCATGCCGCTTGTCATTTTTATTACAAGTTTACTGTTGGGGAGAGTAAATGAAAATGGACCAAACCCAATACCGTCTCCACCCGTAGTAGTTCCTACAAGCTCAGCAAAACCAGATGCTTTGGCAAACGCTGCAAAGCTTTCAGCTGCAGAGTATACTTCCCTATCAACTAGGAGGTATATATCCCCATTGAAGGGTGTCTCTGTAGATTTTCTAGGGCATTTAAGGAATTTTATCACCCCTGCGAAGTTGTTTGTTCTTACGTCTGAGGGTAAATGGGAGATGCTATCTTTTGAAGTTGATACAACTCCACCTCTCCAATAATTTGTGTATTTGCCCTGTCTGAGGGCAACAAAGAACTCAACCTCCAGATTTCTGTTGGTGAGAGGCCGAACGATATTGTCTCGCCAATAATCTATCCTACCTCCTCCATTTCCCCTGATATCTATTATCAGAGCATTGTACTCTCCTATCTCCCGATAAAACTCTAAAAATTTTGCATGATTTATAGAAACACTATATACAAATGATTTTATTCGCACATAAGCCACTTTCTTATCCTCCCATTTTCTGAATTCAAGGTTTGAATCAGGATCTCTATCCAACGATAAGACTCTGTATAGTTCTTTGTATAGATCCTCGGAGATGTACTGAATACTTTTTTTAACGGTGTTTCCATCCGGGTTTTTGATAGTAAAAATAGCATCTTCACCAAACAGAGTAGGATCCAGATAAGCCATAAATAACTTGTTCCTATCACAGTCGTACCATACACGCGTTTTTTGTACTAACGATTTCACTGCTTCATCCACTTCTATTCCGTTTATCGCTACTACCTTAGATCCTTCTTCAATTCCGTACTTCTCTTTCCAGTCATTGAGACCTCCGATAGCTATATAGTTCCCTCCAAAGTAATAGAAAAATACTTCAGGACAGGAATGGTAATAATCACTTAATAACTCTTTCCAGTACTCATTCATACTGTTGTATAGGCCAGTATGTCCGTTCTGAAGTGTCATTAGCGCTTCCATTATTAAACCGAGAAACTCCTCATTCGTTTCAATTTCGTCCAGTCTTTGCATATAATCATCTTTTAAATCCAGCCAGTTATATCCGTGAGTTCGCTCCTTTACCCATAGATAGGGGTAGTTGTATTTAACAAGATAATAGAGTGCTTCAAAATCTTCTTTCCACTCATTTCTTGTGAGCGAAGTAGGATCAAATTCCGTTTCAGGATACAATGAACGCACCCACGGAAAGTGGGCAGTGACGTTCTCTAGAGATGTATCATACACCCAGCCCGTTAAGAAGAATCCTTCTCCGTTAAGAACTGTAAGGGAAACGGCGATCTCCACAATACGCGATGCATATCCCTGTGCATTACTCTCTATGTCACGCCATTCTTTTGAACGTTTTTCTTCTAACTTTACTATCTTCTCCTTTGTGTTGAGCTCGATCCTATAGTCCATGATCTCATCGTAATCAATGTCAATTCCTACAAAGTAATTTTCTTTAGAAGGCATTAAATCTACGAAATCTACTCTGATAACAAGGTATTCACCATCGATTACAACAAACATGGACTTTTCTGAATCTTTGTATATGGGAGCGATACCCTCCCAATCGGATGATAATCCATCAATCTCAATATCAGCTTGTTCAAGAATTTCTATCCTTGCCGACTCTACGACTTTCGGTTTTTCTTGTGTAATACAAGCCAGATTCAGAACTATCACAACAATTAATGTGATACCCACATACTTTTTGTTCATATATGTGTATTATCTTTTCTCTCTTTTTAAAATTTTTCAGCGAATTCCTTGGTTCGTATTTAGAAGGACAACTTACATAAGAAAATTATTTAACCTTCCTCAGCATTCTTATGGCATGGACTACGAACTTCTAGAACACGAAGCAGACATAGGGATAAGAGGATATGGAAATACGATAGAAGAGGCATTTGAGACTGGAGCCAGAGCCATGTTCTCGATCATGATAGATTTAGAGACTGTGAAATCTGAAAAAAATGTGAAAATAAAATGTGAGGCTCCTGATATTGAAGCTCTTTTTGTGGAATGGCTAAACGAACTTCTGACAAAGAAGGATCTTGAAGAGATGAGTTTTTCCAGATTTGAAGTAAAAATTTATAAAGACGATATCTATAGATTGGAAGGAACAGCTTCAGGAGAAAGATTCGATCAGAAAAAACACAAACCGAAATTAGAGGTAAAGGGTGCGACGTACTCCGGATTGAAAATCGGAAAAAAAGATGAAAAAATATTTATACAATGCATTGTAGATGTTTAGGTGATAAGAATGGATCTTCTAAATTTAAAAAGAATTACGGATTATGAATGGGAACTTCCAAAACAGGAAGACATGAGAGTACCCGGAATGATCTATGGAAACACGGAGATAATAGAACATTTGAAAGAAGATGTAAGACTGGGAAAAGACTGGAATGCTCTGAAGCAGATAGCTAACGTGGCATGCATGCCGGGTATCCAAAAATGTAGTATAGCATTGAGTGATGTTCATCCCGGATACGGATTTCCGATAGGCGGAGTTGGTGCTTTCGACTCTGAGGAAGGAGTAATAACGATGGGAGGAATCGGATTCGATATAAACTGTTCTGTGACAGCACTGAAAACATCTTTAAAAGAAGAAGACATCAGAAAAAACGCTAAACCTCTTTTGAACTCTCTGTTTAAAATAGTACCTGCAGGCTTGGGTTCCACGGGAAAAGTTAGATTAAATTTCCACCAGATTGATGAAGTGCTCACGGGCGGAGCCGAATGGGCCGTAGAGAATGGGTATGGCGAAGAAAAAGATCTGGAGTTTATTGAAGAGAACGGTAGAGTTAAAGAAGCTGATCCAGAAAACGTGAGTGAAAAAGCAAAACAGAGACAGTTTAAACAGATGGGAACGTTGGGCTCTGGAAACCATTACGTAGAAGTACAGTACGTTGCTGAGATATACGACCAAGAAGCTGCCGAGATATATGGATTGAAAGAAAAAGATGTGGTGGTTTCTTTCCACTGTGGTTCCCGTGCTCTAGGGCATCAAATAGGTACAGATTATCTTAAAAAACTTGCTGAAGTTACTAAGAAGTATGGGATAAAGATAAAAGATAGGGAACTTGTGTGCGCACCCATAAACTCGGAAGAAGGTCAGAGATATTTTTCTGCTGTTTGCTGCGGCGTAAACTGTGCTTTTGCAAATCATGAAGTTTTGACGCATCTGATCAGAAAAGGTTTTAAAGAAGTTTTTCCGGATGAAAAACTGCCTAAATTCTATTCTATTGGTCACAATACGTGCAAAAAAGAGTATCATGAGGTAGATGGAAAGAAAAAGCTTTTGTATGTTCACAGAAAAGGATCTACAAGAGCTTTTGGCCCTGGAAGAGAAGAGATACCTAAAAAATACAGAAAGATAGGGCAGCCTGTTTTAGTCGGCGGAACTATGGGTACGTGCTCGTTTATTTTGAGAGGCACTGAAAAGGGAATGAATGTAACATTCGGATCAGCAATTCATGGGGCAGGGAGAGCCATGAGTAGAAAAAAAGCTAAACATCAGTACAGGGGAGATAAACTGCTTAAAGAGTTAGAAAATAGGGGTATACACGTAAGAGGCCACTCAATGGCAGGGATTGCAGAAGAGGCACCGGGAGCTTATAAAGATATTATAAATGTTGTAGAATGCATGGATAAGTCCGGGATCGCAAAAAAGGTTGCAATGTTAAAGCCTATAATAAATGTAAAGGGTTAAAATAATGTTTACGAAAGTTTCGAAAAGTGTTTATTGCAGAATTGGAGAAAAAGGAGATTCCAACAATGGATTTATCTTATGTAATGATTTCTCCGTATTTGTGGACACAGCAACATATCCTGATCAAACGAAAAGGGATCTGGAGGATATGAAGAAGGTTACGGACAAAAAAGTAAAATTTCTCATAAATACACATTACCATCCCGATCACACCTTCGGAAATATGTATTTTTTGGATATTATCGCACATGCTGCGTGCCGCACAACGTTAAAGGAACGCATTCCCTTCTACAAAGAAGAGGTGCAAAAAGAGGAACGATTTAAGAATCTCAAAATTAAACTGCCAAATATCGTTTTCACAGAGAACATGATGCTGATGCATACTCCTAAAATTGAGTTGACTCACTTCGGGGGACATACTGAAGGAAGTATAACTGTATATGTGCCTGAAGAGAAGGTACTGTTCTCTGGAGATCTATTGTTTGCAGGATACCATCTGTATCTCGGAGATGCCGACATACAAGAATGGACAGATGCGCTGGAGACGATACTCCAGTGGGATATTAAAAAGATAATACCGGGACACGGAGAAATATGTGATAAAAAAGAGATCAAAAAGCATATAGATTATCTAAAAACGTTTTATCAAAATCTCAAAGATATGAAAAAGAGACACAGTAAAGAGGATATCCTTAAAAATACAGATCTTTTAGAGCTGCCCGAAATGGATGGCGAAAACAGAATAGTGAGGAATATAGAAGCGCAGTACGATAAAGCGTGAGAGAGATGAAAATAAGTTATCTATTCTAAAATACGAAATTTTTATCTTTTATACGGAATCAAACATAAAAATTTCAGAGTGGCTCCTGTGCATTGTAACTGATGTTTTTCATCTGCAGGAATAAACAACACATCGCCTTTTGATATCGTCTCTTCAGAATTTTCTCTGCGGGCAATGCCCTCACCTTCAAGTACGAATACTTCATGTTCCCATGGATGTTTATGGTACGGACTATATCCTTCTGAGGTTATTTCGAACAAACGCATTGCGAAATTCTCTGCGCCCATCTCTTTGGCGATAAGCCATCGTACCGTTGTATTAACGGCTCCTTCCTCAGCTTTTTCCTTTTTAATTTCCGTATAGTGAAATTTCTTCATAAAAAACATAATGGTTTTCCTTGAAAAAGGTTTTGATGTATCGTGTTCTCGATTTATATAAGGAAGAAAATCATGCCAAAAGCATGATAGTGAATTTTTTATTAAAGATAAACATAAAAATGAGACGGGAAAAGGGGATTAGTATTAAAGATAAATTATACAATTATATAGGTATTAAAATAGCCGAAAAGTTTTTCTTGTCATGGTCATAACTCATTGTAGAGCATGAATTTAGTTCTGAAAGGTAAGAAAATGCCGCAAAACAAACTAAAAGAATATTCGGAAAGATTTGAAGAAAAAGTTGAAGAGAGGACAAAGGAATTGAGAGAGAGTGAAGAAAAGTTCAAGAGACTATTTAACAGCAGTCCTGAAGCTATTCTATATGTTGATAAAGATTTTGAGACAATAGATATCAATCCTCGATTTGAAGAACTTTTTAGTTATTCTATTGATGAGATAAAAGGAAAGGAAATAGACGAGTTCCTCGTTCCTAAAGATAGAATAAATGAAGGTCAAAAGCTAAATGAGATGTCAAAGAAGGGATATACCTTTTATGAAACTGTCAGGAAGAAAAAGGATGGTACTTTAGTTCCCGTGTCATTATCTGTAGGACCTATTATCTCCGAAGGATCGATAGCCGGAATTATTGTGATATATAAAGATATCACCGAACGTAAACGTGCCGAAGAAGAATTACAAGTACAACGTAATTTTGCCGTGCAAGTAATGAACACGATGGGGCAAGGATTGACTGTAGTTGATACTGAAACACGTTTTGAATACGTTAACCCCGTTTATGCTCGAATGCTCGGCTACTCACCCGAAGAATTGATTGGTAAAACCCCATTCGATGTTACCTTTCCTGAAGATCATGTTATTCTTACTCAAGCCAAAACTCAGCGTTGGAAAGGCAAAACCAGTACATACGAAACGCGTTTAAAACGAGCTGATGGAGGGACTGTTTATGTATCTATTACAGGTGTGCCACGTTGGCGGGATAACAAAATAGTAGGAACAATCGCCGTAATTACTGATATCACAGAAAGAAGGAAAATGGAGGAGTCATTGAAAGAATCAGAGGAACGGTTCCGGACTATTTTTGAGACGGCTCAAGACTCTATCTTCATCAAGGATTGCACTCTAAAATACACCAAGGTCAATCCTGCGATGGAGAAACTTTTCGGACTCTCGGCCTCGAAAATAATCGGTCGGACGGATGATGAACTTTTCGATGAGGAAGCTGCGTCACACCTCAGAGAAATAGATTCTCGAGTTCTTGGCGGAGAGATCGTCGAAGAAGAGCACACCAAGTCAGTGAAAGGTGTCCCGATCACGTTCCACATCATCAAGGTGCCGATGTGCAACAGTTTTGGTGAGATCATTGGGCTCTCTGTGGCATTGCCCGTGATATTACCGAGCGAAAACGAGCAGAAGAACTCCTCAAAAAACAGAGTGAAGAACTCTCAGCATTCGCACATACCGTTTCCCATGATTTGAAGAACTATATAGGAATTATTCGGAATTATGCTCAACTCTCACTCCTCAAGAAGAAGTATGCAGAGAGGAATACTCAGAAAATAATTGATATGACAAAAAAGATGGAAGAGTTCGTTACACGACAGCTTCAGCTTGCCGATGCGGGGAAAGCAATAGGAAAACTTGAAGAAATAGATCTCAATAAATTGATCGATGGAGTAAGGAAAACTTACAGCATTGAGATACATACAGAAGAGTTACCAAAGATCAAAGGC
>JAGLWR010000010.1 GCA_023133315.1 Methanomicrobia archaeon
GACAGTTCGAGATATCGAAGAGCATTTCACGCCCGAGAACCAAGCTGGCAAGAGATGTGTCAATGCCGATGACCATTCTCGCTTTTTGGGCGAGTGGGAGAAGTATTCGTCCGTAGCCGCATCCAAGTTCCAGAACAGTGTCGCCAGGACGGATCTTTTGCAGTACGTGGGATATCTCTGCCTCCAGATATTGCCGAACTCTCGGTGGGGCAAGCTCGTAGCACCGCTTCAAACGCACGGCGGAAAGTTTATCTTCGTAATAGCTGCTCATATTACCTAACTTTTATAACACCGTTGTTTTTTAAATTTTTATCTGCTGCGGAATACATGTGATCACAGTATCTTCCGATGTACAGTGTTTCTAGGTCCTCTTTGCTATTGTATATATGCAGACTATTTCGACTGCCAAAACGCTTTGCAAGTTTTTTTACCGGAACAGTAAAAATTGTCTTTAACCCAAAGACTCTACTGTGTTCAAAATTATCAACAATTGACTGTAGTGAATCAGTTTTCAAATTCCCCAGGTTCCACCATGGTTCCAGGGTGCTCATGTTCGAAAACACATCCCAGTTCCTCATGACATAAAAGCACAATTTCTCTGGATAGGAGTACCCATAGGGAAAGGATTCTTTCTCTGTTAAAATTTGTGAAATCAATTCACTTTCTGTGTACCACAGATCCTCTACATTGAAGTGCTTTCTCGAGGATTCGATTAGTTCCTCCGGAATCGATTTAGTATCATCGAGTGCGGGACGAAGGTATTCGATCTTCCGAGCTTCACCGTCAGGTCCCGGTGTGTGCATGAAGAAGTCAAACTCCCCACCTAGTGACTTAACTCTTTCTCGTAACTCCAGTCGATCGACAAGATCAAGCAACTCGTCAAGTTCTGGAATTATTTTTTTCGTTAAAAACAATTGCCAACGAGGTTTTATTCCAATATCCAATAACCGCTCTGTTGCTTTTAGACCATCTTGAAATGCTCCTTTTCGTCTATAAAACCAATCATTAGTTTCTTCCATACCAAAGAAGGTAATTTGGCACGTATCATGACCGATTTCTTTGGCCCATTGAGCATAATTTTCGTCTCTTGCCAGTCTCCATATACTTAAAAGCTCGAATCGAGAGGGGGTATCATCGCTTAATTCATCCTCCAATTTGTAGAGCTGCTTATACTCATCAGAAAAATCAGGTTCCCAGACCCAGGTTAGAACCTGGAGCTTGTTAATAAACGGATCTCCTCCTTCTGTGGGAACATAGGCTCGGAACCGTGCAGCCGCCCATTGCACGTCCTCTTCTGTGATCCTTCCACATGAGGGAGAACCAAGCCAACAGTGACGACAGCGATTTGGACAGCCGTACATGTCCACGGCGATTGCTATATCTCTAGATTTAATTTTTGGCATATGGTTCTCTCCTTTTTAGTATTTTTTTCATTCTGTCCTTGTTTTGATCAAGTGACATCAGCAAGTTGCTGCGTATCATACTCTACCACTCTCACTTAGGTTAGCCCTTTTTACCATTAAAGATATTCGATGAGAAGTTGTATTATCAAGTTTTCAGCAGAGACAAGCTCTTCGTGCAAGGTAGAACTTGAAACTCCAATCTCATCTGCAATCTTTTTTAATGTGGTTTTTCTTGGATAATTGTAGTATCCCATTGAATATGCTTTTTTGAGCACGTTCAGCTGTTTTTCTGTTAATCTTTTCCTTATTTTGTCAAGGCTCAAAAAAATAGAAGACTCGGGGTCCTGAAATTTATGCATGCTTTCTATTCTAACTTCAGAGTATTTTTTTAATTCATTGATCACATTTTTTAAAGTATTTCTATCAGGAACCAATATCTTGTAATGTTTTGCACCATTCATGGTGTATATTGGAGTTGGAAGGAGGTAAAAACAGCTATTTTTTGCAAGTACTTTATGCACTCTATATTTATTTTCACAGTTGCATACGGCCTCGACTATCATTTCATTTTCTTCTTGAGAGACTATATTGAGTTCAACAATACTCTTATCTTTTAAAGCCTCTCTGTAGGCATCCATCAAAATATTCTTACCCTTAAAACTCCATCTGCTCAGTCCTTTTTCTTCCTGTATGGAAAAGACTTCCATTTTTAGTTCCCTATATTTTTCAGATATTTTCTGAGCCCAGCAGCCTTTTGGTTTTATCATAAATCCAACTTCAAGCATACCCGGATATATTCGGGAAAACATTTAAGGGTTTCGCTACAGATATGAAGTTATGTTGAACGTAATAATAGGCACCCAATGGGGAGACGAGGGCAAAGGAAAGATAACGGACTTCTATGCTAAAAAGGCGGATGTTGTCGTGAGATTTCAGGGTGGAAATAACGCAGGACATACCGTTATCGTTGGCGAAAAGGTGTACAAGTTTCATATAATTCCCTCAGGATCTGTGGAAGAAAAGATACTGATACTGGGAAATGGTGTCGTAGTAGATCCAAAGATACTTCTTGAAGAGATAGAGGCTCTGGAAAATGAAGGAAAAACAGTCAGTTTATACATAAGCGAGAGAGCTAACGTTATCATGCCGTATCATAAGATAGAAGACGAGATTTACGAAGAACTGAAAGGTAACCTGAAGGCCGGAACTACGAAAAGAGGGATAGGTCCCTGTTACGCTGATAAAATAGCGAGATTTGGCATCAGATTCGCAGACCTCATTGATGACGAAGTTTTCAGGGAAAAACTTTCTATAATACTCCCGATGAAGAACAAGATCTTCAAAACATTTGGAAAGGATCCTCTGGATTATAATCAAGTTCATGAAGAGTATTTCAAGTACGGGAAAATATTTAAAGAATACGTTGCAGATACATCTCTTTTGTTAAATAAGTTTTTAAATGAGGGCAAAAATGTTCTCATGGAAGGTGCACAGGGAACGCATCTTGATATCGATCACGGCATATATCCCTACACAACCTCATCCCATACTGTAGCGGGAGGAGCATCTATAGGGGCGGGTATTCCTCCTCAAAAGATAGGGAAGATCTTGGGAGTTGTAAAGGCGTACACATCGAGAGTCGGCACCGGTCCAGTTCCTACGGAGCTTAAAGACAAAACGGGTGAGCATTTAAGAGAGAGAGGTAAAGAATACGGAACCACCACAGGAAGACCGAGACGATGCGGATGGCTCGATCTGGTGATGGTAAAATATACTCACAGGATAAACGGTCTCACGGGAATTGCGTTAACTAAGTTAGACGTACTCTGCGAACTTGAAAAAGTGAAAGCCGCTACAGCTTACGAATACAACGGAAAAAAAATAGAGGAGTTTCCTGCAAACATGAAGGTTCTTAGTAAATGCAAGCCGGTATACAAAGAATTTGAAGGCTGGGGGGAGTTTGACAAAGAAAAAATAAAAAAAGAGGGATATAAAGGTCTTCCAGAGCAGGCAAGGAAGTATGTGGGGTTTATATCCAGCTTCATAGGAGTTCCGATATCCCTGGTCTCGTATGGACCCAAACGAAGTGAAACCATACTTTTAGAAGAGCTTTTTTGATGAAACCATCAGCGCTCAGTTTCAGGTACCCATAGGGATAGTTCCTATAAGTCTTCAGACACTTTTCGTTCTTTGTGCCGGAGGCATTCTCGGAAGGAAAGGTGCAATCGCTATGGTGATCTATCTCTTCATGGGACTCGTTGGCCTCCCTGTTTTTGCAGGAGGCAAAGGCGGCACCGGAGTTCTCATGGGACCAACAGGAGGCTATATAATCGAGTTCATTTTTGCAGCATACGTTGCAGGATTCTTGATAGAAAGGAAAAAGAATATATTAGCTTCTATGTTCATCGCAACCTTTGTCATATACATTTTCGGGCTGTTAGGGCTGAGTTTTTTTGTGAGAGGTATTAAGAACGCTTTTTTGATAGGGATGGCACCTTTTATGATAGGAGGTATTGTCAAGGCCTTCGGAGCTTATTTAATTACGAAAGAAGTAAGGAAGTACTATTCACAAATATCTTGAAAACTCTTCTACATCCACTTTTGCTAATTTCAAGATACCTTTCAGAGTTCCTATTTTTAGTTCTTCGTGCATTGGAACAACTGTTCCTACTTTTCCTTTTGGAGTTATTTTTGAGAGTCGTACATGGCTACCAGATCTCCCAGTAATTGCAAATCCAAATTTATTACAGAGTATCTTAACAGTTTTCTCACCCGAGACCTTTCTAAGTTCTGGCACTCTCTTCCACCACAAATGTTGTCATCATAGGTTTTCTTTCACCTTTCAATGGGAATTCTTCTAAATAAAGCTCAGTAGCTTCTTTGAGATTTTCTAGAGCATCCTCTATTGTTTTTCCCTGACTCACCGTTCCCACCTCAGGGCACTCTGCAACATACATGTCTTCTTCTTTGTAGAGTAATGCTGTCAATGTCTTCATGTTTTTAATAAAGAGTTTGAGATATTTAAATATTCTCTCTTGCTTTTTAACAATTCTCATTATCAATAGATAACTATTTCTAAATCAGCTATTTTTGCTATCTCTACAAAATCCTTATCATTTGAAATAATCTTTTCTGCTCCGTGTGCTACAGAAATACCTGCAATGAGTACATCGAGCGCATTTACTGAAACTCCCATTCTGAGGAGTCTTGCCATTATCTCGCTGGATTTCTCTGCCGAATTCGTATCTAAATTCAGGATTCTTACTTCAGAAAAGAATCTTCTGAAAAACTTCTCTTCTTTTTTTGCTTTTTTGTGAAATATCCCGGAAAAGATCTCGTAGTATGTGATTACTGTAGTCGCCACATCTGTATCGGTAATAACATGTAGCGTTTCTTCTTTTCCCCTGAAGAAGTCAATGAGAAAACTTGTGTCGAGCACTATCATAGTCTCACTTTTGAGAGTTCTCTTATTTTCTTGGAGTCTTTTTCTATGGAATCTAATACCTCTTTGTCTTTTAATCCTCCAAAAAAGCTCATAAAATCTATATTTTTTTCTTTCGCTAACCTTTCTATGACATCACTGAAACTCTCGTCTTCTTTTTTGGATCTTTTAAGAATTTCATACACACTATCTTTTATCGATATTGTTTTTGTTCCCATGCATCTGTGTGTACATACACAGCCATATAAAGGTATCGTTCATGAGATGAAAGAGCATGAAAAAAATCCATCCTCAACTTTAAATATACAAAAAACAAGTTTCTCTATGCTACAAATAGATAGAGAAAAACTCTTAAAAGAACTGAGAAAATTAAATCCCAAAAAAGTGGGACTCCAGTTCCCTGAAGGTCTCAAATCACAGGCTCTGGAGATAGCCGATCTCCTCGATTATGAAGTGTACATCTATGGAGGCAATACGTATGGAGCATGCGATGTAGCTGATGAGGAACTACGGTTTTGCGACTGTTTAGTCCATTTTGGACACGCGGAAATTCCCCTGAAGTTTGCAATACCTGTACTGTTTGTGGAGGTGTTTGACGATATCGATCTTGTTCCTTCACTCAAAAAAAATCTTGATTATTTAGAAAAAAAAGGTAAAAAAATAGGACTGGCAACGACAGTTCAGCACATACCACAACTGAAAAATGCAGAAAGCTTTTTAAGAAGCAGTGGATTTAATGTGTATATAGGCGAAGGTACAGAAAGAATAAAGTATGAAGGCCAGGTTTTGGGCTGCAACTTTTCAGTGTGTACAAGTATTGAGGATAAAGTCAATTATTTCCTCTATGTAGGAACTGGATACTTTCATCCTCTCGGTATAAGTCTCAACACGGGAAAAGAAGTCTTTCTCATAGACCCATATGCAAAAAAGATAGAAAATTTGGAACATGAGAAAGCAAAACTTTTAAAAAAAAGATACGCACTCATAGAAAAGGCAAAATCTGCAGAAAAATTTGGTCTTATCGTCTCAACGAGAAAGGGACAGTTCAGAATGAAAGAGGCTTTATGTGCTAAAAAAGAGATGGAAAAATTAGGGAAAAAAGCTTATATCTTTTTAACAAGAGAAATAAGTCCTGAAAAATTGAGAGGATTTGACCTGGATGCCTATGTCATCTGTGCCTGTCCCAGAATAGCGATAGACGATCAATTAAGATATGACGTACCTGTCTTAACGGTAAGTGAGGTAAGTTTAATGAGTAGATCAAGGGAATACGAGTTTGATGTAATAGGAGGTAGTTAAATGGCGAAGAAAAATGAAGATTTTGTTCTCCCGGGAGATCTTCTGGGAGTGAGTGAAGAGTTTATTCCAGGATACGGTGCGTACGAGGAGGGGGGTAAGGTTTACTCCTCAATAGCTGGAATCGTGCACTTGGATTTTGAAGGAAAAAAAGCTTTTGTTGATCCCCTTACAGATGTTCCACCGGTGCCCAAAGAAGGTGATATAGCAATCTGCGAGGTAACGGGTATTAAGGAAAAAATCGCGATGATAGAGATCATCGCATTAAAGAAAAATCCTCAAAGAGCATTGGCAGCTTCTCCGATGGCAAGAATATATATATCCCAGACAAGCAGAAGATACGTGACTGATATCTCCCGCGAGTTTAAAATTGGCGATCTTGTGAGAGCTAAAGTAGTAAACACAAAAAGAACACCAATTGAGCTTTCTACTGTTGAAGAAAATCTCGGAGTGGTAAAAGCCTACTGTTCTAAATGTAAACATCCTCTTGAAAAAAAGAATAATAAACTGGAATGTCCGAGTTGTGGCAATATAGAATTTAGAAAGACATCTTCGGATTACAGGAAAGGAGTTTTTTGAGGTGAAAAAATGGAAATAGAAATATTAAACTCCCAAAAAAATGAACTGGAATTCAGAATTGTTGGTGAAGATGACACCTTTGCAAATCTTCTGAGAAAAATTCTTCACGAGGATAATCACGTGAGTTTTGCAGCATACAGAATAATCCATCCGTTAACAGAAAGGGACAAACCGATCTTTAAACTCGTGACAGACGGAAAGGAATCACCCGTAGAGGCATTGACAAAAGCAGGAAAAAAAACAAAAACTCTTGCAAAAAAATTTAGAAAAGATCTTATAGATAAGGTATAAAAATGTCACTGGAAAAATTTGGAGACTCCTTTATAAATTTTATTTATTCCCTAGCTAAATCTCACGTTTTGGAAGAGTATGATGGGATGAAGGTACCAAACTCCTGCTTAGCTGAGGCTTTAGTAAATTCGGATTTTGAGTCTCCAAAAAGAAGTGATAAACATAAAAAAGGAGATTTTGTAGAGAAAATAGTTGCAAAGTCATGGATAGATGGAAAGATAACAGAAAAAGAATGTGTGGAGATACTAAAATCTGCGATCATGGAATACGATTTAAAAGAGAGAAACGAAGAAAGAAAAGCGATAGTCGAAGGATTCAAAGATCTTTTAAATGAAATAAAAAAAAGAGATTAGATCTTCGGTCTTCTTGGAAGTCCACCAGGTTTTGTAGGTTTAGGTTTCTCTTCTTCTTTGAAAGGCTTTTTTCTTCTCGGAATCTTTGGAGAGATCTTCTTTACCCTGAAAACATAGAAGAGAACTATCGCAACTACTACCAGCGCAACTACTCCATACTTCCATCTACTGCTCGGAGGCTTCTCTTCTGACATCGTAGCAGATTCTTCCACAGTCTGATCTGCAACTATATCCTTTGTAAATGATTTGTCTATAAAGTCTGCCTTCGTAAGTCGTATCGAGTGCCCCCCTTCTTCTATTTCCTCTATGAGCAGTACTCCGTCTTCATCGGTCTTACCCTTCATCTCGTTATCGACAAAGACGTTTACATCCAGGATAGGATTCCCTTCTTCATCTGTGACAATTATTTTCAAACTTCCCTTCTTTGGAGGTGTTACAGCTCCAGAGGATAGAATAATATTCTTTGCAACCGTCTTTCCTCCGAAAACATCCACTTCTACCGTTTCCGTAGTGTATCCCTCAAGGCTTGCTTCTATCGTATATTTACCGCCATCCAACTGGAATGACGCTTCTCCGTTCTCTGCAGTTTTCTCTTCCACTATATCATCATTGAGTTTAATCTTCACCATAGCATCGAGTTTATTCTCATTTTCGTCCTGTACAACTACATTGAGTATGCCTTTCTGTGCCTTTATTTCGAGTGTTTCTATGTTGTACCTCTCTTTAGGTTTCACGGAAAAGACGCTGGATCTGAACTTCTCGTAGCCTTCCATCTCTATTTCGATGTAATAGCTTCCTGGTGCTACACTATCTATTGTAAATCCTTTATTAGAGGATGTTGCACTCGTAGCGAGAGTACCTTCCTGTGTATACAGGTTTACAGTAGCTCCAACAACAACTCTTCCCAGCTCATCGGATACCACTCCAAATATGGATCCTGAAATACTTATCATTATCGGATTTGTCTTTGGCGAGTCGAGTGTGTAACTGAGAACTACCTTTACTTTTTGATCTTCATATCCAACAACACCTACTTCATACGTGTGTCCTATCTCTACTTCCATAACAAAGCTTCCATTGGTACTGGGGGCGACCGTTTGGTATGGAGATGTTTTTCCATCCTGGTATGCAACCACCTGGTAAGGTACGGTGTTATCATCGAAGTGTATCGTTCCTATGATCAGATCATAGCCCTTCTTGTAGAGTCTTACAGTTTTTTCTGTATCCGCACCCAGTGTCATAGCTTCTGTGTATCCTCCACCTGTTCCGTCATCATAATTTTCTTTCTCGACTCTCACGTTATACGTTCCTGATGGTAAAGAGAATGTAGCTTTTCCCTGCGAGTCCGTGGTTTTTTCAAGTGCTTCTACCTTCACCTGCGCTCCGTTTAATGGAGAGTTCTCAATACCGTCTATGATTATGAAATTCAAGTTGTAGTAAGTTTTTATGACAGCGGTGAATGTTTGATCTCCGGTAACATTTATACTTTGTGTATAGGTTGAGAATCCAGATTTTTCCACCTCTAACGTATAGTTACCGCTCTCAACATCGGTAAATACTACTTTACCCTGTGAATCTGTATTATTACTCATCGCAGTTCCTACTGTCGGGGTAAGAGTTACTTCGGCCCCTACTACTGCGTTATTAGCTGCATCTTTTACAAGTATAGTGATATCATTCTTTTTTGTGGATGTGAGCGTTACAGGTATCGTTGTGTTTCCGGTTATATCATACACGTCAGAGTAAGAAGTGTAATCTTCTTTTGTAACGGTAAGACTGTACGTTCCATTCGGTACATTCTCAAAGATAGCCTTTCCTTCCGAGTTACTTGTCATTGAATATGTGCCTAATTTTACAGTTGCACCTGCTATTGTATCTCCAGTGGTAGATTTCACGATTATGGTGACTGTATTCTGTCCAGGAACACTTATTATTACTAATAGCGGATCTGAAAACTCACTTTCATTTCCCGCTTTGTCGGTTGCCTTGACCCTCCAGCGATAAGCAGCATTTTCCATACTCACTGACGGTATGAAATATGTTACAAAAATATCTATTATTGTCGTTGCCTCTGAGAACGTGCTATCTGAAGCAAACGTATACTGAAATGTATATTTATCAATACCAGATCCTGAGTCTGTGGCACCCGGCCATTCGAATTTAGGGGTGTTGTCTTCAGAACTACTTCCGTTCGGAGGAGACCATCCCGTTGTAATGCTCGGCATAATAGGTGGGGTTTTATCAATTATAACTGACCAGATGTCAGACCATTCGCTTTCTATATCTTTGGAGTTTATACACTTTACCCTCCATTCGTACTCCGCTTCCTCCAGCGGTGAACCGACGGTATAACTTGTGTTTGTATTTCCTATGAGTATTCTCTGTTCAGAGCTCTCCCAGCTCTGAGTAGTCTTTTTGTACTGTAAAATATACGTAGAAGCGTCTGTCACGATTTGCCACTCGAATGTCGGCGTCGTGTCTTTTATCGCAGAGTTATCAGAAGGAGACAATAACTGCGGTGCCTCCGGCGCTACAGCGCCAATTGTAAATTTGAAGTAACTGGAGTACGGTCCCCCATTTGCAGAGGTTCTCCAGTAATATATGCCGTCTTCAAGATCATATGTCATTGTATAGGTGACATTCAGTCCACCAGTGTTAAACCCTGAACTTATTGTAAACGTGCTTGCAGGAGGGAATGAAGAAGATGTAGATATCTGGAGGCGGTACTCTGTCGCCCCCTGGATCTTTGTGAACTCAAATGTCGGTCGTGACTCCGTTATTTCGGCATTATCCGGCGGAGAAATGAGACTAGGAATATTTTTGTTGACTTCAAGCCTATAGTACTCTGAATATCCGGTAGAAATGTCTGTCTTTACTCTCCAATAGTACGTATCGTTAGCGAGGCTTTCACTGAGTTGTAATTCATATTCTGTACCAGAGATAGTTTTTTCAAGCGTTATAGTTCCAAAGCTTGAGCTTGTAGATATTTGCAGTGTATATGAACTTGCATAGGGTACTGAACTCCATTCAAAAAGAGGAGTGGCATCATTCGTTATTATATCATTTGCCGGTGATATGAGATTGGGAACAGGATATACGTTAAAGCTTCTTATGGTAGAAGAAAGGCTTATATTTCCTGCATTGTCTATAGCATAGACTCTCCAGTAATATGTATCCTCATTTAACTGTTCACCTGATGTTATCGTATAAGATGTGTTTGTAAGATTTGCCTTTGTTATTGTACCAGTTCCTATGAAACTGTCGTTTGGAGAAACCTGAAGGGTATAACTTTTAATTCCAGAACCCGAATCAGAAGCAGCGTTCCATTCCAGTGTCGGCCTGACGTTATTTATCGTTGCTCCATTCTCAGGTGTTTTTAACGTGGGGGCAGAAGGTTTTTGGGTATCGTAGATTATAGAAAATTGTTTTGGATCTGTAAAATTGGCGGTATCTTTTGTGACTATTCTCATTATAGTTATCTGTCCCGAGGAGGTAAGATTCAGAACTTTAGCACTCACTGTAATTGTGAGAGTCTCTCCAACTTCTATCCTATATCCTGTAGTATTTGGAGTTCCTGTTGCGGATAAATGATCTCCAGCTACGGTAAAATTCCAGTTGGAGGCAGTAACACCTGAGTAATAAAACTGTCTATTACCGTCTCCCGTGGTATTTTCAAATTTTATCTCTTTGATAGGATCCCCTGACGTATTATAAACTACTACAGAGTAATCTACATAGCCTGTTGTGTTTATGGCTTCGGGATTTATTGTTACGGTACTTAAATGACTTGCGTTGAGGAATGTTAAGGATACCAGAATCATTAAAATCAGGAAAAACGTTTTCTTATTCATATTTATCATCCTCCAAGCTCCTCAATGACTTTCTCAAGGAATTCCTGCCAATTCTTGGCATGAATTTTACCTTTAAGTTCCACTGCCTTAAAATATAATTCATCCGGGATGTTTTTGAATGTTATGTTTTTCATATCTTTCCACCTTTGCTTTAAATACTGTATATGATAATAATAATGTTTATCCTTTAAATAGTTTTCGGTCGGCAACATTGGTTATCAGTGTTTACGAGATTTGTATTCAAAACTCTGTATCACAATGTGCGCAGATGTCTCTTCAATTCCCCGTATCGAGTTTATTTCATTGAGCGTTCTGTCAAGTCGGGATTCATTTACGCTTACTATGGCATCTATCTCTCCTGTCACCCTGAATATCTTTGCAGACTCAATTTCTTTTAATTTTTCAAAAGCCTCTTTCCTTAAATTGGGTTTTATTTTAATAAACACATAAGATTTGCCGTCTTCTTTTTCCAGAAACTTTACTGCCTTATCTGTCAGATCGATAAACTTTCTACCAGTTCTAATAAATTCAAGCCTCTTTAATTCTCTTAAATGATTATTTAAAGCCTGTCTTGTAATTCCCAACTCTTTAGAGATCATTTCTTGCGATTTTTCCACCGTACAAACATCTATCTTTTCACTTTCATCATAAAGCTTTTTTAAGATCTCGTACTCTCTTTTAGTTAACATAGTATCACCTTTCCCTTTACATTATAAAAGTATACATACACTTTAAAAGTATAACATGTACTCTTTTTAAATGTTTCGAGATACAGGTCTATTAATTAGTTATTAGTATAACATTGAGATTAAGATAAGTACCGAAGGTAATTTGGCAAGACGGAGTTGAGCAACAGTAACTATATTTTATCAACAACACTTAAAAAGAATTCTTTATCTTTTCTATGCGTAAGTAAATCAGCAACTTTGTCTTTTTCGACCCATTTAGCTTCTGGGGTTTTTGGATCGATAGGTTTTAGAACTTCTTGATTTGTTTTAAATAAAAACATGAAAATTGTTTTTAATTCTGATTTATCGTCTCCACCATTCAACCTAATTTTATATCTTTGATAACTGTCAAGTTCTTTAATTAATTCTAAATGAGTTATTCCAGATTCTTCATAAATTTCTCTTTTGGTGGCATCCAGTTTATCTTCACCATAATCAATATGACCCTTGGGTAAAGACCAAGAATTTCCGTTCTGGTTTACAACAAGAACTTGGTTATCTTCATTGATTACAACACCCCCCGCGCTCTTAGTTTGTTTCATGTTTTCAAGAAAAAGGGTTCACTTTAAATAATTTTTGTTACTGAGAACCAAAGTTTTTTTAAGACCCGCGATGATGTGATCTCATGATAGATATGAAAGGAAAAAACCTGGTGAGTGTTCACGATCTGAGCAGAGAGGAAGTAGATCAGATTTTTAAGACTGCCGAGTATCTTAAGATGAAAAAAAAGACAGGAGAAAAATGTGAGATATTAAAAGACAAAACTTTGGCAATGATCTTTGAAAAACCGTCTCTGCGGACGAGAGTAACATTTGAAACGGGAATGACGCAGTTAGGAGGTCATGCTATTTATTTAGCCCCAACGGATATTAAGATGGGTAAAAGAGAGCCTGTCTATGACGTGGCAAGAAACCTCTCAAGATGGATCGACGGGATAATGATCAGAACATTTTCCAATGATATAGTTATTGGGTTAGCTAAAGAATCTAAAGTCCCCGTAATAAACGGCCTTTCCGATTTACTCCATCCATGTCAGAGCTTAACAGATCTTTTTACTGTTTACGAGAAAAAAAGAGTATTGAAAGGATTAAAACTGGCGTATATCGGTGATGGAAACAATGTATGCCACTCTCTCATGTTCACGTCGGCGAAATTAGATGTGGCCATGAACATAGCATGTCCGGATGGGTACGAACCGAATAAAGAGATAGAAAAACTTGCAAAAGAAGATGGGCTGGAATTGACGATAACAGACGATCCCGAGAAAGCTGTGCAGGATGTTGATGTTATCTATACCGATGTCTGGGCCAGCATGGGGCAGGAAGCTGAAAGAGAGAAGCGATTAAAAATATTCGGGAAGTACCAGATTAATATGGATATCGTGAGGAAAGCAAAACCAGATGTTATCGTCATGCACTGCCTGCCAGCTCATTACGGGGAAGAGATAACAAAAGAGGTAATAGAATCTAGACACAGTGTTGTGTACGACGAAGCTGAGAATAGATTGCACGTTCAAAAAGCTATAATGGCTTTAACGATGTAGGTTTTTATGTATTTAAGATTTAGCTGTCGTTTCTGGATCGAAAATGAAAACGGGAAGTACGTTCTCGGAGAAGGGAGCTTTCTGCTTTTAAAAGAAATTGAGAACACCGGTTCGTTAAGTAAAGCTGCTGGGAATCTGGGAATGAGTTACTCGTATGCATGGAGAAAGATAAAAAAAATTGAAAACGTAGTGAAAAATAGGATTGTGAAGAGTCACAGAGGCGGTAGAGAAAAAGGACAGACTCTCCTGACAGATTATGGAAAGGATCTTCTATCTCTCTATAAAAAATTGGATGAAAAGATAAAAGATTTAAAGCTTGATGAACAGATTATTAATAGATGAAAGAAATTCTTGATGCGTTAGGTGCCACAATACTGCGGGATGAATCTCATAAAGAGTATTCTCTGATCGAGTTTTCTCTTGATGACATGTATTACAGTAGAATTACAATGCTCATATATCCAAATAAGATCGTATTGGAAAGTCCCGTAGTCTATATAGAAAATCCAAACGCTTCTAAAGAACTATTTAACAAATATAAAAGTAATTTCGAGGAAGTAAAAACAGGAAAAGAGTATAAATACAAAAAAACACTTTCAAAAGACACACATCAGTTGAGAGGCTATATTAAAAAACTCGTTAAAATTTCCTCCATAGTGGGGTTAAATTACGAACTGAGATACTATAATAAATACAGAGCAGAGGAAGCTGCAAGATTGTTGGAAAAATACGGATATCCCATAGAGTTTGATTAATATCTGTTATAGATCTTATTCTCTATTTCCAGATGGTCGAGAATCTTCCCGACTACAAAATCGACCATATCCTCTATCCTTCTTGGCGCTGTGTAAAAAGGAGGGGCTGCAGGAAGGATCAGTACGTCTTCCCTCGATAGTTTTAACATATTTTCCAAAGCAATGGTGTTTAGTGGAGTTTCTCTTATTGCAAGTATCATTTTCCTTTTTTCTTTTAAAGATACGCTTCCTACTCTCGTAATTAAGTTATCACTAACTCCTGAGGCTATTTTTGACATTGTAGATATACTACACGGAGAAATAACAAATGCATCAAAGAAATTACTTCCAGAAGCTATTTTACTCTCCATCTGGGTATTGAGATAGAATTCACCAGCTAAGTTTCTTAAGTAGTCTAAATTATAATTTGTTTCTGTTTTTAATATATTTTCTGCTGTTTTTGAGATTATAAGAATAGTTTCTACTTTTTTTGATAAAATTTCTACAAGTTTCACACCATATATGGCACCTGAAGCTCCTGTCATTCCAATTACGATCTTCATGATCATTACAAGGCAGAGGAGAATAAATAATTATCTTTAAAAACTTTCTATTGGAGGGGATAGTATGAAAACAGTTTTGAGTGAGAATGCACCCAAGCCGGTAGGACCATACTCCCAGGCTGTCAAGGCAAATGGTTTTCTGTTTATCTCGGGACAGCTTGGTATGGATAAAAACGGAAATGTAAAAGAAACGATAGAAGGACAAACAGAGCAGGCATTAGAAAATATAAAAGCCATCCTCTCAAAAGAAAATTTAGATCTCGACAATGTGGTAAAAGTAACCATATTTTTGAACGATATGGAAAATTTTGGAAAAATGAACTCAGTATACGAGAAATATCTCAAAGCACCTGCCAGAGCATGCTTTGGAGTAAACCTGATTAAAAACTTTAAAATAGAGATAGAGGCTACAGCATCTTATGAGTAAGGTCTATATCGAAACGTACGGATGCACGATGAATAGGGCGGATACGGAGATAATGATAGGGTATCTTGGAGATCTGTATACCGGAGATATAGAAAAAGCCGATATTGTTATCATAAACTCATGCGGGGTAAAAATTCATACAGAAACAAAAATTTTAAGGAGAATAAGAGAACTCTGCGACTTGAAGAAAGTTATAGTGGCAGGATGTCTCCCGAAAATAAATCCACAGAGTATAGACAGGAGAGTCTGTGGTATCTTGGATCCTCAGAGCGTAGATAGAGTAAGAGAAGTAGTAGAAAAAGTGGCAAATGGAGAAAAACCTACAATATTTTCCAAAAACAGCGATAAAAGCTTATTTAAGAAGAAAAGAG
>JAGLWR010000100.1 GCA_023133315.1 Methanomicrobia archaeon
ATAACGCTAAGTCACGCAACAGGATGGTCTTACTCCGAAAAGGATCTCAGGAGAATTGGTGAAAGAATCTTTGTTTTGGAGAGAGCGTTTATCTTGAGGGAAGGATTCACATCGAGGGATGACAGACTACCTGAAAGATTCACCAAAGAACCGGCTCCCGTAGGTCCGAATAAAGGACATATTGTTGAGATTGACGATATGTTACGGGAATACTACAGATTGAGGGATTGGGATGAAAGAGGATATCCTTCCTACCAAAAAATGGAGGAGCTCGATCTCTTAGATGTTGCATCAGAACTAGGAATAGAGGAATAAAAATTGAATTATTTTATGAACTCAACACTTTCTTTTTTTCCATCTATGTATATCGTTCTTTCAGTAGGCTTTGACTCTACAACGATCTTCCCATCTTTTACAACATACAATCTCGGAGCAACAGTTCTGAGCGCATCGATTTCTGTTGGAGCATTGTAAACTACGAGGTCTGCTGGATTCCCTTCTTTTATTCCATACTTGTCTCCACAACCAAATGTCTTTGCTGGGTTTTCTGTTATCATGTCAAAAAGGCTCATCATCTCGTTGTATCCAGACATCTGTCCGTAGTGAACAAATACAAAGGCTGCTTGGAGTGGGTCTCCAACGCCCAATGGGTACCATGGATCCATTATGGAATCGTCTGCAATGCAAACATTTATCCCCATAGAATCCATCTCTTTGACTCTTGTATGTCCTCTTCTTTTCGGATATGTATCAAATCTTCCTTGAAGTATGGAGTTGTCCAGGGGATTTGTCACCATGTTTAATCTTGCCCTTTTTATCCATCCTAGAAGCTTGAAAGCGTATGCATTGTTGTAGGAGTGCATTGCAGTTGTGTGGCTGGCTGTCACCTTTCCAAAGTATTTGTTCTTTATAGTTTCAGCTGCCAGGACTTCAACAAATCTTGAATGTTCATCGTCAGTTTCATCGATGTGAAGATCAATGAGTTTATTGAGCTCCTTTCCGAGTTCAACTGCGAAGATAACGTCTCTTACACCATCTTCTCTTGTCCATTCATAATGAGGAATCCCACCTACAACGTCTGCTCCTTCTTCCATCGCCTTCCTCACAAGTTCGTCCCCATCTGGATAGGAGTATATGCCCTCCTGTGGAAAAGCAACAGTTTGAATCTCTACCAATCCATCAAATTCCTTTTTAACTTCAAGAATAGCCTTCAATGCGGTAAAACTTGGATCACAAACATCCACATGCGTTCTTATTCTTGTAACACCATTTGCAAGCTGCCATTTCACAGCTTCAATCACCCTTTCTTTCACATCCTCCCTCGTCAGTTTCTTCTTTCTCTCACTCCATATCTCTATGCCCTCCAAAAGTGTTCCTGTCATATTGAACCTAGGCTCTCCAACTGTAAGTACAGCATCCATGTGTACATGAATTTCAACGAGTGGTGGAGTTACCAGCTTTCCCTTTAAATCTATTTCTTCCTCACCCTTTTCCGAAATTTCTTTTTTGATCTTTTTGAACTTTCCATTCTCAATGCCAATGTCTGTCAGTCCCTTATATTTCCAAACATTTGCGTTTCTGAGTATCAAATCCATTTATTTCACCTTTTTACTTTTCTAATTTATCTTTTTATTTAAATTGCCCATTCTTTATTAAAATACTTTCTCAATTTCATAACCTCAGAGAAAGATACTTAAGTGAAGAAGTAGATTTTGCCATAAATGAAATTAGAGATAGAAGGCGATATAAATGGTAAAATGGGACTCTAATAAAAAAATAGCAAAAAATATACTTGAAACGATTGGGAGAACACCGCTCGTAAGATTGAATAATATACCTAAAAAGGAGAAGATCAACGCTGATATCTTTGGCAAGATTGAATGGTTCAGTCCTACAGGGAGTCTGAAAGACAGGATTTATTATGAGATGATTACTAATGCGATAAAGGACGGTGATCTGAAATCCGGGATGGAAATACTCGAAACCTCAACAGGAAATGCAGGAATTGCTTGTTCTTTTGTCGGCAGATTACTTGGGTACAAGGTTACCGTTGTCATGCCTGAGGGCATGAGTGAGGAAAGAAAAAAAATTATTAGAGCGTATGGAGCCGATCTGGTTTTTACACCTGGAGCCGAGAGTGATGTTGATCTATGTCTCAAAAAAACTGCTGAGCTTAAGAAAGAACATCCCGGCAGATACTGGGAGCCAGGTCAGTACACTAATAAGTATAACATCCAGGCACATTATAAAACTACAGGTCCTGAAATCTGGGAACAGACTGGTGGTAAAGTAGATGCTTTTATTGCATCTCAGGGCACAGGCGGGACAATTACAGGCATTGGAAAATTCTTGCGTGAAAAGAATCCTGAGATTAAACTCTATGCTCTGGAACCTACAGAGGCTCCGATGCTTGCCGAGAGAAAGTGGGGATCTCATAAAATTGAGGGTATTGGCGATGGGTTCATTCCGAAGAATCTTGATGTCGGCATGCTGAATGGTATCATTTTGACTACATCAGAGGAGGCCATAAGTATGGCTAAGAGACTGGCTATGGATGAAGGGCTATTTTGTGGTATTTCTTCCGGCTGTAATGTAGTGGGAGCTATTAAGCTTTCTAGGAAACATCCTGAAATTGAAGTGATTGTAACTATGATCAATGATACAGGTCAGAGGTATTTCTCAACTGAGCTTTGCGATGAGAAAAAACATCTGGAGATTCCTGAGAGGGAACATCTGATGGATGATTATACGATCAATGAGTTAGATAAGTATCAAAGCAAATGGGAGATTATAAAGTAAATATGTTTGTTAAAAGCCTTAAATGCATAAAGTGTGGCACTTCCTACAAGTCCACCGAGGGATTATATACTTGCAGTAGATGTGGGGGTAAACTGGACATTATTTATGATTATGATAAAATCTCTGAGAAAATCAACAAAAAGAAATTAGAAAAACGTGAAAAGGGCATGTGGAAGTATAAAGAACTTCTGCCGATTGAGAATATTAAGAATATAGTAACGTTGGGCGAAGGTGGAACACCGTTAATCAAAGCGAAAAATCTTTCGGAAAAGATCGGAGTGAAGCACATCTTCTTAAAAGACGAGACTCGAAATCCAACAGGGTCATTCAAAGATCGTCCGATGAGTGTAGGGGTATCAAAAGCAGTTGAGTTCGGAGCTAACTCAGTAGTAGCTGCCTCAAGTGGGAATGCAGCTATAGCATTAGCAGCCTATTCCGCAAGGGCGAAGATAAACTGCTATGCATTTGTACCAGCTGATGTTTCAACGGCAAAAATCGCACAGCTTTCGATCTATGGTACTAAAGTTGTCAAATCAATTGCCAAAGGGAAAGAAGATCCATGCTATCAATTGATGAAGATGGGAAGAGATCGTTATGGATGGCATCCTGTGCCCAGTTGCGGTGCATTCAATCCATATCAGCCAGAAGGTTCTAAAACGATATCATATGAAATATGCGAACAGCTTGAATTTCAGGTACCAGATTGGGTTTTTATTCCTATGGGGGCTGGGACATTGCTTTCTGGAAATGCAAAGGGATATTTCGAGTTCAAAGACCTTGGTTTTATCGACACCTTGCCCCGATTGGCAGGTATACAAGCTGAAGGATGCGCACCGATAGTCAAAGGATTTAAAGAGGATATAGATCCATACGAGATTCCGGTGTGGGAAAAACCACATACCGTTGCTGGAGGTCTTATTGACCCATATCCATGGGATGCTGATACCGCGATTCCAGCGATTAAAAAAACTAAGGGAATAGCTGAAGAAGTTACTGATGATGATATACTTTTTGCTGAGAAGCTGCTGGGAAAAACAGAGGGTGTATTTGCAGAACCTTCGGGCGTTGCTGGCGTTGCGGGATTGAAAAAGCTTGTTGAAACTGGCGTCATAGATCGAGGAGACACAGTAGTTATCGAGATCACGGGCGCTGGTTTAAAAGATCAAAAAGTAGCGATGGAACTTGCACAAAAACCTTTAGAAATTCAGCCGGATATAGAACAATTAGAAAGAGTGATTGAGGATATGGAAGATCTTAGTAAAGTACAATGAAAGAGAATACACATAATTTATTTTTCTTCATACGAAATAGCTACCTTTAATTTTGATACGTATCTTTTGAGCTCTTCTTCTCCTTCTGATGTTATCTCTATTATAGTTCTTGGACCTTTCAGACTCAGTCCTTTTCTTATATGAACATAGCCGCTTTTTTCTAAATGTCTTAAATGACTGTCTAAATTCCCCGACGTCAATCTCAAAGCTTTCTGGATCTCACTGAATATCATCTTACTTTTCGTTCTCAATAAGATCATTATGCCCAAACGTACAGGGCTCGAGAGTTTTGATTCCGAAGAGAGAAGTTTTCCGAGACCCCCAGTTAAGCTTTCCCTCAAGATTTTTTCAGCATCAGAGTATATATAAAATGAGACTGTGAAATGCGATCCGAGAAAAACAAAGGCAGTGAAGAAGATGGAATATCTACTCGGCAGCAAAAAAATTATGGGAACGGAGAATAAAAGTGATAACCCTATCCAGAGATTTTCCTCATGATAATGTTTTTTGCCATAGATCTTTTTCATTAATATGAAAATAGCGATATTTGCAATCCCTACACCGATACACCATATAACACAAAAAGATATATCAAAAGACGATATCACATAATAAATAAAAGCGAAAAGAAGAAAAAGTATGAGAAAGATTGCGATATACGAAATTCTCTCTTTCTTTTTAAATGAACTCTTTTCTTGTTTTTTAAGTT
>JAGLWR010000101.1 GCA_023133315.1 Methanomicrobia archaeon
TACGATGGAAAAATCGGGGTGTTATGTCCACACGCAGGATATATATTCTCCGGAAAAACAAAAAGTTACAGCTACAATGCACTCGCTGAAACCTTTCCCGAAACATTCGTGATCATCGGTCCGAACCACACGGGGACGGGATCACCGTTGGCAGTAATGAAAGAGGGGGAATGGGAGACGCCGTTAGGGAATATAAAAATAGATTCTCAGGTAGCAGAGGAAATTTTAAACGAATGCGAAATTCTGGATTTCGATAAAACAGCTCATCTCTACGAACATTCAATAGAGGTTCAGCTCCCCTTTCTTCAGTATCTATCGCGCGATGTTAAATTTGTACCGATTTCTATGAGCATGCAGGATAAAGATACGGCACGAGAGTTAGGGGAAGGATTGAAAAAAGTTATAAAAAACAAAAGCATTGGAATAATCGCAAGCAGCGATCTGATGCATTACGGCTATAGTTACAGATACAGACCTTTCACGGAGAATATTCTTGAAAACATGAAAAAAATGGATCTTGATGTTCTAAATGCAATAGTAACTTTAGAACCTGAAAAGATATACGAAATTGTAGGGACAGGATACACCATGTGCGGATACGGATGCGTTTCCGCAATGATCTATGCATTAAAGGATTACGTAAAGAAAGGGGAAATTCTAAATTACTCCACATCGTATGACGTCTCTCACGATACGAGTACAGTGGTAGGCTACGGATCTGTCGTGTTACGGTAAATTTGATAAAGAAGAGTGCAGTATACTATTCATGAAATAACGATAAAGGAGGAATTATATGGGATTTGGAAAAGGATACGGAAAAGTAATTCTTTTTAATGAACATTTTGTGGTACATGGCGTTCCCGCGATCGCATCCGCAATTGACCTGACGACGGACGCAGAAGTCGTCAGGCACAGCGGAAAAGGCATTGACTTGATTGATAACAGAAAAGGTACAAAGGGGTACAGTAAAGAGAAATACGCGCACCAGATGGAAGCTCTGAAAAGGGTAACAGATTACATGAAGTTCAATGTAGAGAAAAATCCAATCAAAATAACGCTTGGAGGAAACCTCCCCACATTCTCCGGTATCGGTGCGAGCGCTGCAAACTTAGTTGCCATCGTACGGGCGATCAACGATGAGTTTAGGTTATCTCTATCTGACGAAGAAATCAATAACACTGCGTATGAAGGAGAGAGAGCGTTTGCTGGTACACCTTCAGGCATAGACAATACAGCAGCTACCTTTGGAGGATTACTCTGGTTTAAAAGAGGAGAAAAGAATGCAATAGAGAGACTCGCAATTAAAAAGCCTGTCGAGATAGTTATGGGAAATACTGGCGTGGTAGCAAATACGAAGGAGGTAGTTGCAGGCGTGCGGGAAAGAAAAGAAAAATATCCAGAGAGATATAACAAGATATTTGAAGAAGCCGAAGAGCTTGTTTACAAAGCAAGAGAAGCACTTTTGAACTATGATCTGAAACGTGTCGGGAAACTTATGAATGAAAATCACAGACAGCTTCAAGATATAGAGGTCGATGGAAAAGAATTGAATTTTCTCGTCGATCTTGCCAGAGATAAAGGCGCCTTCGGTGCAAAGCTCACCGGAGGAGGCGTCGGCGGTTGCATGGTAGCGTTAACACCGGGAAAAGAACTCCAGGAAACAGTTGCCTCTGCGATGGAAAAGGAGGGATTTCAGGTTTTAAGAACAAAGATAGGGTGATTCCATGAAATTACGCGATTTTCTAAATTTATTGGAGAAAGAAGGAAAACTTTCACGTATCAAAAAAGAAGTCTCCACAGAGTATGAGATAGCGAATATTCTTTACTCTCTCAACGAAAATCCCACGATATTTGAGAATGTCAAGGGGTACGATTTTTCGGTATTCGGAGGAATTACATCGAACCGAGACATAATAGCAGAAGGGTTAGGAACTACAAAGGAGAAGTTGCTGTTTAAATTAGTTGATGCTCTTCGAGATCCAAAAGATCCCACAATGATAAAAGATGCTCCATGCCAGGAAGTGATTGTTAAAAAACCGGATCTAGATAGGATCCCCGTGCTTCTGCATCTCGCAGGTGACGGCGGCAAGTATGTTTCGGCAGGCGTTGCGATAATAAAAGATCCAGAGATGGGCAGAAATATGTGTTATCATAGGCTGATGCAGATAGGGAAGAATACCTTTACTGCGCGACTGATTAAAAAAAGGCAGACGAGAACGACGTACGATAAGACAGAGGGAGATCTGGAAATGGCGGTCTGTATAGGGAGCTCGATATCTGTAATGATCGCTGCATCGTTGGGACCGCCGCCGGGTGTAGACGAGTTATCCATTGCCAATGCGCTAGATGAGACACCGCTCACGAAATGTGTCACAAAGGATTTAGAGGTACCTGCAGAGTCTGAGTTTGTCATTGAAGGGCGTATCACGAGAAATGTAGATCGTGAAGGACCTTTCGTTGATCTTACAGAAACAAGGGATTTTGAAAGAAAGGAGCCGGTGTTTGTTGTAGATTGCATTACTCACAGAAGGGATGCAATGTACCAGGCACTCATTCCGGGGAGACTCGAACACAAAATGCTGATGGGTATGCCAAAAGAGCCCACGATATATGATGAAGTGAGCAAGGTCGTAAAGTGCAAGAATGTGCTTATAACTATGGGAGGAGGGTCGTGGTTGCACGGCGTCGTTCAGATAGAAAAGAAAAATCCTGACGATCCTAAGAAAGCGATAGATGCCGCGTTCAGAGGGCACGGTAGCATGAAGCACGTCATGATCGTCGAGGAAGATGTCGATATATACGATCCGAATGCATTGGAATGGGCAGTAGCGACAAGATTCCAAGGAGATAGAGATCTCGTTATATATCCAGATCAGCCAGGAAGTTCGCTGGACCCATCAGGAAAGCATGAGCCTGGAAAAAAGACGCGAACGACAAAGATTGGCGTAGACGCTACCATACCTTCTAACGTAGATCCAAGTAAGTATGAGAAGGTAAAATATACAAAGGTAGATTTAGATGATTACCTCCGGTGAGGGAAAGTATAGGGTATGGATCGAAGAAAAAAAGATAGGAGATGACAGGCTGTATATTTTAGGTGGAGGAGAAAAACCCCACATAGGAGGGATAGTGATCTGCGAGCCGAAAAAACAACCGAAGGTAATCAGTTTGGAAGGACATTACGATGACATTATATTGAAGTCCATAGCTGAGAAAGCATATGAAAAATATGGCACGACAATAATTGCGATCGGAGGAATACACATAGAAAATGCTAAAAAGGAGGAGATCGATAGGGTCGTAGAGAATTGTAGGAGTATGATATCATGTATCTGACAAAGGAAGAGGAAGCCCTCTTGAATGGTGAGAAGGGAGAAGTATATAAAAAAGTATTTCGGCTGCTCGTAAGGCTTGGAGAGATTTATGGAGCCGACAAAATGATACCAGTAGGATCTGTACAGGTAGCTGGTGTATCTTACAAATCCATAGGTGATCCCGGGAGAGATTTTCTCGAGGATTTTGCGGAGAAAGGAGCGAAGGTTAAGGTTCTAACATTTTTAAACCCTGCGGGAATGGACATGGAAAACTGGAAAGAACTCGGATTTCCAGAGAAGTTTGCTGAAAACCAGATAAGAATTATGGATGCGTTTAAAAAGATGGGAATAGTTGTGACAGCAACATGTACGCCGTATCTTGCCGGGAATTTACCGCGATTTGGAGAACATATCGCATGGTCAGAGTCCTCTGCTGTATCTTTCTCAAATTCCGTTATCGGCGCGAGAACGAATAGAGAAGGGGGACCCTCAGCGTTAGCTGCCGCATTGTGTAGCGTGACACCAAATTATGGATTACATCTTGACGAGAACAGGAAACCGAATATAGTTATCAATGTTGATGCAACGCTTACGTGCAACTCAGATTTTGGAGCTTTAGGGTACCATGTTGGCAAACTTGTTAAAAACAAAGTTCCATACTTCAAAGGAATAAAAGATGCGAACACAGATAATTTGAAATCATTGGGAGCCGCAATGGCAGCTTCTGGAGCCGTGGCGTTGTACCACGCGGAAAATCTCACGCCAGAAGCACAAGCCATGAAAACGGACGGATTGGAGATTATAGATGTCACCAGTAAGGAAATTAAGGAAACATACGAGAAATTAAATACTGGTAAAGATGTCGATATTGTGATTCTTGGCTGCCCCCATGCATCGCTTCGCGAGATCGCAACAGTAGCCGAAAAACTCAAAGGGAAGAAGCTATCAAAGCCTCTCTGGATATGCACGTCAAAAGGTATGAAGGAAACAGCAACAATCATGGGATATACAGATATAATCGAGAAGGCAGGAGGAAAAATTGTGTGCGACACGTGCATGGTCGTATCGCCTATAGAAGAAATGGGATTTAAGACTACTGGAGTAAACTCAGGAAAAGCTGCGAACTATTTACCCGGATTCTGCAAGCAGAATGTAATTTTTAATACGCTCGATGAGTTAATCAAGGGGTGTGAGTAAAAATGACACAGGCTAAAAGGCTGTGGCATAAACACCTAAAAAATTTTAGAAAAATTTTTGAGGTGATGTAATGAAAGGAAGAGTGATAAATCCCGGAACTGCAGAAGGTGAAGCTATCGTATCAAGGGAACCTATAGGATTTTATGGGGGAATAGATGCGAAAACAGGAATTGTCATAGAAAAAGGCCATGAACTTGAAGGAAAATGCGTCAAGGATAAGATATTAGTATTTCCGCGTGGAAAA
>JAGLWR010000102.1 GCA_023133315.1 Methanomicrobia archaeon
AAACAAAAATGGTGGACACCTCAAGATACAGCTTATTTTATATCCAAGATGGAAGGAGACGATTTTGATCCAAATGTAGAGTTTGGTCCGAGTGATTCTGCTATTGCTGTCTGGTCAAATCAAAATACCGGAGATATCTATTTTTCCAGATGGAACTCCAATACATTAAAATGGTCAAAGGAAAGGGCTATAGATGAGATAGAAGGACTGGACATGGACCCCGATATAGCCTATAACATAGCTGGAAACGCAGTATGCATCTGGGTAAATATTAACAATGACAAAAAAAGTATATTCTATTCGGTTTATGATGGATTGAACTGGGGCGAAACAAAAATCTTAAGCGATAAAGTTAAAAACCCTTCTCTTCCAGAGGTTTCATTCAAGTATGAATACGGATTAAATGCAATGGCAGTGTGGATAGATGAAGATAAGCTTTTTTATTCGAGGTTTACTGGAATATGGTCAGAACCTGTAGAAATCTTTGGTGGGGAAGAAGACGCAAGCAATTTTACAATCCTGAGATGTGGGATATCTGAGTATGGGACTGTTAAAGCTGTTTGGGGATATAATAACGAGGTATACTATTCCGGAGATGGTTCTTCTCCAAAAATTGTTGGTAAAATAAAAATGCCCGAGGCCGATAATAACTCGCAAGATCAACTCATGGTAGTCTATATAAATGAAAACGATCTCTGGTCTTCCTTTGAAGGCGATAATTTTTCGAGCAAATTTGCTGCAGATTCTGGGGAAGAGGATCACAGACCCGCTGTTACATTTCTGGAGAGTGACAAAGCTTTGGCGGTCTGGTGGAGCGATCAATCAGATAGGGAGATATTCTATTCTAGATGGGACGGAAAATGGAGTGAGGCAAAACCTATAGTTCCAAACTATATTAAAGGTGAAGATAGAAACCCCGAGATATCATCGCCGAGAAAAATTACTCCGCCACCTCCTCCTACAACTACTGTAACACCCACAATAACGACTACACCGCCTTCTACATCTCCTCCTGTAACTACTCCTAAAAAAGAAAAGTCAATCCTGACACCGATATCTTCCAGGTTTACTGTCTCAGGAGATATTATAGAGATAGAAATTCACGTGGGCGAATATATAGGAGGATCGAACAGGATATATGACCTGGAGATCTTTCCAGATGCTCAGAATCCAAAGTGGAAAAGCGTAGAGATAGTAGATCCTCCAGAAGGATGGAAATCTGAAAAAATAGATAACGATATACGAGTTTATGGTGAAGAGCTTGCCCATATGCGAGAAAGTCACATTTAAAATCAAAGTTGATGGAGAAATAGGAAATGACATAGTTATCCATGCTACAGACAAGGAGCATAAAAATCTTGGTCTGATAATAAGCCAGTATATTGAATATCCAAAAGAAGAAGTGGGGTATAAATTCGTTGGATACTATCATATCGAGAACTATCATGTAACAGATTACTGGGGTGAAAACGAGATATCGGAGGAAGGATACAAATATACCATATCGGATATGATCTATGAGAATGGAGAACTTTCTATAAATGAAGTATATACATTTTTATATGATCCTATCTCACCAGAAACAGAAAAACCTTGGGAGTTTAAATGCCCTCCTCCAAAGGAAGGTTTCGAGCTTGTTGGTTATACGCATGTAAAAAATTTTAAAGTGGTTGAGATGTGGGGTAAATCCACTCCAGGTCCAGGAGGTTATCTATACATAGACTCGAAAACAGTTGTAAAAGACTACGAGCTTGAATCTGATGAGATAATAGGATGTGTTTATGATCCCATAGGAGAACCGGAAAAAAAAGAAGATGGTACAGAGTTTACGTGCCCCTCTCCAAAGGAAGGGTATGAGCTCGTAGGATTTACTTATGTTAAAGATTTTACTGTAATTAGTATGTGGGGGAAAAGTACACCGAGTGAGGATGGGTATATCTATATAAAATCAAAAACAAAGGCAAAGAACTATGAACTCGAAAGTGACGAAATATGGTCTTGTGTTTACGAGCCGATCGGATGGAAGAAGCCAGATCTGACGATAAAACTTATAATAGATCAGCCAGCACCAAGAGTAGGGGATACAGTTTTTGTCACTACCGTAGTCTCAAATGAAGGAGAAGGTGATGTTTTAGATCCATTTATAACCGATTTTTTAGTTGATGGAAAAACTGTAGACTCAAAAGACTGTCATAAAAAATTGAAACCTGGAGAATCTGTGATCTTTAATTTCCAAACTATATTTACAGAGCCAGGAGAACACACGATAAAAGTAGTTGCAGACAACATGGATACAGTTGTCGAGTCAAATGAAGATAACAACGAGGAAGAGACATCGATTACTGTGTTAGGACCAGATCTTACCATAACAAAGGTATATCTCTTAAAGGAAGTCTATGAAGGAGATTCTGCCATGATCTATATCGAAGTTTCAAATATTGGAGTAACCGAGGCGAGTGGTTTTACGGTAACACTCTCTATATTTGAAGATGTATACGAGAGCGGTGTTATTGCTCTTGGAGCTGGAGAGAAAATGAATGTGACGTACCACTATACATTCCCTAGTCCAGGTATTTATACATTCGAAGCGATAGTGGATCCCTGGAATATAGTCCATGAATCAAACGAGGAGAATAATACTAAAGTCTTCAATATTAACGTAAAGGAGAAACTTTTACCAGATCTAGCTGTCTCATATCTCAAGGTTTATTACTCTGTTGTTACTAACGAGATTACACATATGTATCTTGAGAAAGCAGATATAACAGTTAAGAACTTTGGTCTGGGAGATACTCCCCAAGACAAGCTTATAGAGTTAGTTTTCTTTTTAGACAGTCCTGAAAATATTATAGCTACATATACATACGAGGGTTACCTGAGGAGTGGAGAGCAGTTTAATTATACATATAATTTCAATAAGCTGCCGATCAGTTACGGACAGCACACCCTCGGCGTTATCGTGGACTACCAAGATATAATAGCGGAATCAAATGAGAATAATAATGTCACTCAGGTTGTGTTTCCGGAGCAAATACCGGGTGCACAGGTTCACTGACTCAATGCAGAAGTATCATGAGTGTTTTTGAGACGATTATTACGATGTTCTCGTACGAAAAACCTCTATAAACGCTGAGACATAGACAATGAGATAAAAGAATGCCAGAAAATACATAAAAACTGGAAATATTATGGATTCATAGATACAATTTCCTTTTTCTATCTTATTCGCAAAGATCATTGTCGATGATTCGAAAATTAAAAAAAACAGAAGAGGAATAAAGTTCCATGATAAAAATGAGAATAAAAGGATAAATATGTCTAAAACAGCTAAATAATAATATGAAAATAATTTCCACAGATTCTTTTTTTTATAAAATTCTATATTCCCAGCTGCCCAGTACTTTCTCTGTGCATAGAGGGTTTTCAAAGTTTTGGGCATTGCCGTATAAGCCACGGCATCAGGCTCATACGTTATTTTAAACTTTTTTTTGATATTTTCAGAGAAAACGAGATCCTCTACCCTTGATCTTCGAAACTTTTCGCTTTCAAAAACAGTTCTTTTAAAAGCAGCAAATGGTCCGGGTATAAAACTGATCTCATTTTTAACCAATGCTATTCTCTTGAACATCGCTATTCTGATGTGCTCAATGGCCTGTATTCTTGATATGAGAGTTTTTTCTTTATGTACTTGGATATTACCGGCAACGGCGTCAAAATTTTCAAGGTTCGATAACAATTTTCTCAGAGATTCTTTATTTGTAAATGTATCTGAGTCCAAAATTACGATCTCCCCAGAAGAGTGTTCTATCCCATAATTAAGAGCGTTATACTTCCCTTCATGTTTTAAGTAATAAATCTTGACTTTATTTTCCCATTTTTTTAGAATCTCTTTGTTTTCACTTCCATCATCCACTATTATAATATTATCGGGGTATATGCTTTTTAAACACGCATCCAGCTCTGTTTTATTATAATTTGGTATAATTATTGTATATTTGCCATTATAGTCTTTTTTGGATTTTTTCCTTTTCAATGAAGATAAATATAAGATAAAATAATACGTATCTCTGAAAATTACCAGGCCTATGAGAATCAAAAGTGTCTCAAAAAGCATGGTCAGAATTGTTCTTTTCTCTATTAAAAGTTTCGCAGGTCGGAGGGCCACCATGATAGTCACATATATGACAATGGGAACTTCATGTAGCCCTCCGTTGATTTCATTTCGAATCTCATATATTTAAATTTTTTGGTAAAAACCATATAAATCAGAACGATCAATATACCATATGAATGAACATACAGTTTCATGGCTGTGTGAGGATGAAAATCCTTCTGTCAAATATTTTACTTTAAAGGATCTTTTGGATAAGAAAAAAGAAGCACAGAGAGCAAAAAAGGAAATCCCGCAGTCTAAGATAGTAAAAAAAATATTCTCAAAACAGGACAAAAAAGGATTCTGGGAGTCCAAAGAGAATCCATATACACCGAAATACAGAGCCACGTACTGGCAGATAATGCTTTTAGGATATCTGGGGATGGACAAGAATGACGAAAGAATCAGGAAAGCCTGTGAGTACATTTTCACGTTCCAGCAAAAAGAAGGAGGATTTTCGGAAGCTGGAAGAGAGAAAGCACAAAAAGAATACGAATATCTAAAGAAGAGATACGTAAAACGAGGAAAGAATCCTCCGGAGGAAGATGCATTCATCGACGATCTGATTCACCAGATGGAACTCTCGTG
>JAGLWR010000103.1 GCA_023133315.1 Methanomicrobia archaeon
AGAACACTATCTTTCCTTATATATTTCCACTCTATACATTTCCTGACAGTTTCGACTCCCACAAGATTCAGTATCGTTGCCTTTTCCAAGATAGGTTTTATCTCTTCTAAAGTTTTCTTCTCTCCTTTATAAAAACTCTCTTTTACCTCAAAAATGAGTTCGTTAAAGGAAAATTTCTTCCCAAGAATGTTCTCATCGCAGACAGCTACTAAAACATCTCCTGCAGTTTCGTAAATCTTTACATACACTTCCATACTATCCCTAAATACGTTTTACTGGATGTCTGGCACCGCAGGCTCCACATTTGAGAAGAGATACCCTTTCTTCTTTTGTTATTGTGGTGTCAGGTTTTCCGCATTCGGGACAAAGAACATAGTTTTTTGTGTAGAGTTCTATTTTTGTATTTATAATCCACGTGCCGAACTTTCCCTGAAACTCTGCTTTGTTGCCCACGATCTCTCCCGAGGTAGCTAACTCTTTCAAAAAGAACTTCATTATATGTTCCGGTTTTCTGTTCAGTGTCGTCGCTATCTCGTTGAAGTTTCTGATCAAAGTTCTATTCCCTGCTATGACGACATCTGCCTTTGGCATCTCAAACCGTTCTTCTTTCAGTACTTTTTCCGGGAGATTTTTCCATGCCCTATCTAGAAGTTTTTGATAATCGTCTTCCATGAGATCACCTTTTTAACTTGTTTTTCATATTAATAACTATGTACAGATTGTGCGAATCATGTTTAAAAAGGCTTGGCTTACAGGGAAAACCAGAAAGGTGTGAGTTATGTGGGGATATTTTCAAAAAAATTGATGATCTTCTCAACTTTACGTACACTGCCGAGTTCTCTAACTTTAATATAGGTATAAAACTTGATCCAAATGTTCTGGAAAAAGAGAAAAAAATTGTGGAGATGTTGAATTTATCTGGAGAAAAAACTCTGAAAAGAGAGTTACTATCAATTTTTCGAAAGAAATTAAGAGAAAAATTAAATAAAGAAGTAGAACTGGAATATCCAGATGTGATCTTTGTTTTTGATCTTGAAAAATGTGAAGTAATACCTGAAAGCAATCCTCTGTACATAAAAGGGAGGTACAATAAATACGTCAGATATATTCCCCAGACAAAATGGTACTGCAGAAAGTGTAGAGGTAAAGGTTGTCCATACTGCAATTTTGAAGGTAAGATGTATGAAACGAGTGTTGAGGAAATCGTAGGAGAGGTTATTTTAGGGTATACAAAAGCTCAGGGGGAGAAATTTCACGGTGCCGGGAGAGAGGACATAGACGCGAAGATGCTGGGGAATGGAAGACCTTTTGTCATCGAGATTCAGAAGTCAGAGGTCAGGACATTAAATCTTGAAAAGATACAGAATGAGATAAATAAAGATAGGAGGATAAAAGTAAGTGAATTGGAGTACTCCAATAAGAGAGAGGTCATAAGGCTGAAGAGAGAGAAATTTAAGAAAACGTATCTTGTTTATTTAGATCAGGAGATCTCCGATGAAGAATTCGCAAAACTCAAAGATCTTTGCGAGATAAACCAGAGAACACCCAGAAGAGTTCAGCACAGAAGAGCAGACAAGACGAGAATCAGAAAAGTTTATAAAGTAGAAAAGAAAAATAATAACTGCCTGAAGATCTGCTGTGAAAGCGGGCTTTATGTAAAAGAATTAATCACAGGTGACGATGGAAGAACTGTGCCGAGTGTGTCTTCCATCGTTCAAAAAGACGTGAAGTGCATAGCTTTGGATGTAATAAAAATTCACGACAGGTGAGATTATGGAAAGATCGAGAGGATTTAGAACGAGAAGTAGAGGAAAGCTCACAAAGAGATACAGAGACAAAAATTTGAACGTTATCTCAAGGCTCCTGGTAGAGTATAATAATGGGGATAAGGTACATTTAGTGCTGGAGCCTTCTGTACACAGGGGCATGCCGCACCCAAAATTTCATGGTGTAACGGGTACGATCATCGGTAAAAGGGGGAGCTCATACCTCGTGGAGATCAGGGACAAAAAGAAATATAAAACGATCATTGCCAGACCGGAGCATCTCAGAAAACAGGAGATATAATATGCTGGGCAAAAAAAAGCTTGATGAAAAGAGGTTAACGCTTCCTGAAGTAAAAAAAATACTGGAAGAGAGAAAAGAAAAAGGAGAACTGCTGTATGAGCAGGGTATAGCGTTGGACCACCTAATGAAGTTCTGCAAACTCGATGCAAAGAATGCACAGAAATTAAAAGAGGAGCTAATAAAGATTGAAGTTCCTCCTGATGTTGCCGTGAAGATAACAGACATCCTCCCTGAGGATAAACACGATCTTGGAGTGATATTTGCTAAAGAGAGGCACATTTTGGGCGATGAAGAAACAGAGAAAATTTTAGAGATCGTAAAAAAATATAAGTGATAAAATGAAAAAAATTTATGAAAATTACGCTTATGTTCTTGATTATCTTTCCGAGGGATACTTTAATGAGGGAATGAAACGATCAAAAAAATCTCCCGTTGCGCAGGTACTGGGAGAAACCTATTTTTCGTTGTTAGAGGTAGTTCCAAAAACAGAGTTACAGACGTATGAAAGAATTTTCATCGGAAAAGGCCAGAGAGATAAGATAAATCACATAAAAAAGAGATTATTTTATGATGAGCTTACATCGACGGCAAAAGCAGAACTGCCATATGTCATCGAGGAAATAGTAAAGAACAATGAACAGGAGTTCGTTACGTTCTTTAATAAGGCGAGGCCTATATCGATACGATTTCATCAGTTGGAACTCCTTCCCGGCGTCGGGAAAAAACTGATGCAGTCGATACTGGAAGAAAGAAGAAAAGGAGAGTTTACCAGCTTCAAGAGCGTCGATGAACGCGTTCCCTCCATGCCCGATCCCGCGAGCATGGTTGTCAAGAGAGTTCTCGATGAGTTAGAATGTAAGGACAGGTACACTATTTTTGCCCCGCTGAGAAAGGCGGAGTCGGAAGAAAGGTAGGGCGTTGGTTAGATATAACCTTGTCATGTGTTCACTCTCCACACGTACCTATCGTATAATCCTACCAAAAATTATATTTGTCCTTTTGATACTTACCCACAAAAAGAAAAAAAAAGATGTTTTCAATATCTCCTTCTGTATTCTCTCCTGAATTCTTTTTCAGACATATCATTGTCAGAATTGACTTCTATCTCCTCTTCTACCTCTTCTATTTTTCCGTATCTTCCTGAGTTCAATCGTAAAGAACTTCTGAATAATGTTGTATATCCATTTTCCAGTTTATACGTTTTTCCTTCCTCTAAATTTCCAATATCATCATCCCACAGGGTCATGATGATAGTGGCAGTTTCATCTCCAACTACAGCTTCCGCAAACTTGTGTGAGGATCCGTCCCTTTTGGACACTACCTCATTTTCTTCTCCAATAGAAACTACTTTAAAATTCATTTCTATCTCTCTATTTCTTGGACCTAGTTCCTCTATTTTCATTCTTTTTTCCTCCAAACTGTACTGTATCACAGATAGTATGGACAGAGATATAAAAAACTTTCTACGTTAACAGAGCGTTGAACACTAAAAATACTTCCTTATTACTGTGTTTATCAGCCGATCTGAAAATAGGTGGCATTACCGTTAACTATAAATAACCAGCGAACTAAGGGAAAAGTGGTGAGTAAATGAGTATATCCATAAAATTGCTGGCTCATGCCTGTTTTCAAATTAAGGCCGAAGGAAAAATTATCTATATCGATTTGGAGGAATATAGTAACCCATTTGAGAAGGCGGATGTGATACTGGCAACGCATTCGCACACTGATCACTGCGATCCGTCCAAAATCAAAAAGGTCCGCAAGGAGGATACTGTAGTTATTGCTCCCGAAGACTGTGTTTCAAAAATTGGTGGGAACGTTAAAACGCTTAAGCCCGGAGAAAAGACAACTGTTGATACTATAACGGTAAAAGCTGTCGAAGCATACAATTACAAGCGATTCAGGTCTCCTGGAGTTCCTTATCACCCCAAGGGACTTGGTGTCGGTTACTTGATAACAGTCGGAGGTAAAACGATTTATCATGCAGGAGATACGGACTTTATCCCCGAGATGCAAGATTTAAAAAATATAGATGTAGCGTTGCTTCCTGCGGGAGACACGTACACCATGGATAATGCTGAGGCCGCCGATGCTGCAATAACAATTAAACCTAAAATTGCGATACCCATGCACACATGGGGAAAAGATACCACAGAGTTCAAAAAGAAGATCGAAACCAACTCAGCCACCAAAGTTGTGGTTTTGCGGGAAGGTGAAGAGTATACGTTGGTTTAAAATAAGAAGCAGAGCAAATGGACAAAAAAAGAAATCTGCATTTAACTAAAATACTGAAATGTTGTCGAAATTCCTAATTATTAAAAGGGGGTAAAGATGTTAGCAGATTATCGTTCAATATTGGAAGAGAAAAGAAAACGGCTCGAAGAAGCACAAAATAAATATGGAGATTACATATCGTCCAAACAGTTTGAAGAATGAGGGTTACGATTAAAGGTTTTATGATTTTCCAATGCAGAGCGGTCTTAGAAGTAGAAACTTTAAATAGGGCCATTATAATATAATCTGGTAGTGATGTCATGAAGAGAAAAATCTTGATGGATATGATTATAGTTGGGATAAAAAATGAAAAAAGATAA
>JAGLWR010000104.1 GCA_023133315.1 Methanomicrobia archaeon
TTCTTTCTCTGATCAAAGCCTGAAAATCGGGTTCTCATACTTTATCGGGAGATGGTATTTCTTCAAAAACCTCTATTCATTCGGGTGATGGGAAATGAAAACCGATCTTAAAAATAGGAACAAGAAAAGAAATATAAAGACTAAAGAGATAGATGTATTTGGTGATGAAAAAATGGCAGTAAGAAGAATGACAACGCCCAAAGGAATAGTGATGACTGTAATAACAATATATGGTTTTGTATCTTTTCTTAATCCAGAAAGATATCCTATATTAGGTGTTTTAGTAAAGAACACATCTTATGCAGAACTTGCAAGATATGATTCTCTTTTAGGATTGATATTGTTTGTAGCTGGAGTATTAATATTTTTTAGATCAGAATGAAGAGGGGATTTTAATTTCCCAAGAACTTCCCGATGAAGAAATAAAAAAGTGGAACGATCGTGCTGGAAATGCACTAAAATTCTTATGTGCGATTTTTCTTGTGTTTATTGCTATTCCTGATAAAGCAGAATTTTTTTGTTCATTTATAAATTTCTCAATCTTTTTAATCAGTATAGAATGTATTTTATCCTTGTATTTTTATTCAAAATATAAGATGGATAAAATTAAAAAGAAGGAGGAATCGAAGAAAGTTGATAGTTATATTGGATGATTCTTAATATTCCTCTTTCATTCTTCACATTCCTTAACTTAATCAACTATCCTTCAACCATTCTAATAAACTTATTCACAATTTAAAGTCTTTCTGCGGTATATTATTAAAATCTGAGACCGAAAACTATTTAAAGCCTCAAAACAATATAGTATTGAGGCGTATGAAATGTATCCGACCACAGAAAACCGTAAAGTAAGGGGCTATTCCATTCTTGCTAAAGGAGTTACCCCTATAGTATTGGAGAAAGATAGAAAGTATAAAATCCCTTCTCAATCAGACAATGGCTACTACATTATTACGAAGGGATATAAAATCTGGACTTGTACATGTCCAGACTATCAATATAGAAATGTTGAGTGTAAACATATAAACGCTGTTAAATTCTGGTTAAAGTTAAAAGACAAGCTAAAAGATGAAACTACATTCACTACGGACATAGAAATAAGCAATGAGATTAAATGTCCATATTGCTCATCCACTAATTTTGTAAAAGAAGGTATGAGAAAGAACAAATCGGGAATAAAGCAACGATATAAATGCAAAGACTGTAAAAAGAAGTTCACTGAAGATAGAGGGTTCAAAAAGATGCACAACGATCCAAAGATAATAACTCTTTCTTTAGATTTGTACTTTAAAGGTGTTTCTCAGAACGCAATAACAGAGCATTTAAGACAATTCTATGATGTTTCAATAAGTCAACCGACAATTCACCGATGGATAGCAAAATACACTAAGATAATCAGCAACTACGTAAGAACATTAACTCCCGATGTCTCTGGAATGTGGGCAGTTGATGAAATGGCTTTAAAATGCAAAGGAGAATGGAACTGGCTGTGGAATCTTATCGACACCGAAAGCAGATTCTTAATATCATCAATGATCTCAGAAGGAAAAACAAGAGATGTGGACACAGCACGAAGACCTTTCAAAGAAGCAAAGAAATTAACAAAGAAAAAACCTGATATAATCGTATCTGATGGACTTCAAGCCTATAAAAAAGCAGTAAAGAAAGAGTTCCAAGCAAATAAAAAGTATGGAATCTCAAGAACTCTACATATCCGAGAAATAGCAATTACAGATGAAGAAAGAAACAACAACAAGATCGAAAGATTACACGGCACGATGAGACAGAGGAACAAAGTACAGCGAGGATTGAAAGAGATACTCCCTTCAAGAATTTTTGTAGAAGGGTTCAAGAACTACTACAATTTCATCCGACCACACCAAGCATTGGATGGTAAGACACCAGCAGAAGTTGCAGGAATTAATCTCAACCTCGATGGGAACAAGTGGATGAACATAATAAAAGAAAGCATAGAGAATAAGAAATAACTTTCTCTTTTCTTCTATTTATCCAAACAAAAGAAAAAGGTTCAATGGGATGCATTTTCATGGAAAAAGATAAAATTACAACAAAGTTTAAAAAGAAAGGAGTTATAATGTTACATATGGATAGAAAAAATTTTGGAGATATTTTGCCAAGTGCTTATGACATTGGAAGTTGCCATGTGAATGAAGTTTATTTAGGAGATGTTTCGAGTCAAATGGCATTCCAAAAATATGTTCCTCTCATCGATAGGTTTACTTCAGACACATCCGAAAAAATAGAAGACAAAGTGAAACCCGTACTTATTAAAGAGAATAAAATTGAAATGAATCCAAAAAATATGAGAATAGGAAAAATGTATCCCATAATATATAATGACAAAGAACATTTTGTCATTATGCTAGAAGAAGGAGTAATAGAGATATATGAAGTGGTTGATCCATTATGGAAGAAATTGCTGGAATTCTTTCTAAGAAAATAGAGTCCCCTATAAAAATAGAAAAAAAGGAAAAGAAATTAATCCTTAGGATAGAAACTGACGAGTATGATCCTTGTAAAGCTAAAAATGTTCCTAAAAAAACTCTTTTTGGGCTTAAAAACAGAATTTTCGTTGTGCATGTTGATGATTCTGGGAATATAACATATGAAGAACTAAAATAAATTAAGAGGTAAGATAAATGAAGGATGAAACAAAAAATTTGGATTTCGAGATAATAAAAGAAGTTTGGAACGAATATGAGTTAGAAGAAGGTACAATCATAAAGGGGAGAGCTATTTTATATAGTGTGGATTTTATAGCTGGAGAAGAGAAAATAGGGTACGAAACAGAAGCGAAAAAGGTATTTGGAGTAATATGTCCAAAAAAATTTTATGGTGACCCATCTGAGAGAGATTATGATAATAGTGAATTGCAATCTTCACTTATTGATGGAGATATGAAGATTGTAAAATCAAAAGAAAGATGGAATGAGTATAAACTTGAAGATGGAACTGTATTAAATACTAAATTAATTGTGATTCAAGTTGGAAAAACAAATAAATTTGATAAAAGAGGAAAGCCTATATACATATTTAGAGATGATATACTAGCAAAAATAAAACCTTCAAAAAAGATAGAGAAGAAAATCGAGAAATTAAAAAAGAAAAAACAAAAATGAAAAATATTATCTCTCTAGTTAGTAATGGGATAGACGATATCTATTTAAATAGCTACATCCATAATATCCTTATAGAAACAAGAGGTAACAATCCCTATGGTGATAAGAATGAATGAAATGGAGGAGATGAAACTCTTTGAAGAATATGAAAGAGACGCTGATTGGTTTCAAGAGAATTTTGATAGTCTTGCAGATAAATATGAAGGACAGATTGTGGCAGTAAAAAATAAGAAGATTCTAGTTACGAGTAGGAGTGTAGATGACCTCATAAGAAAAATTAAAGAAATGGGTGAAGACCCAGCAGTCACATATGTTAAACCTATACCACCAAAAGATATACTTTTCATTCTTTGATTTCCTTCCAATGAAAATTCCATTAAAAGTAGGAAAAATACTCCCAAAACAAGAAGCTTTATGTCCAATTCTTCAAGTGCGAATGAAAAAAAAAGGAACTAAACCCCCTATCTTCGGGGTTTTGGAAGTTTTAATAGATACTGGTTCTACTGGAACTTTCATTTCTTATGGAGATGCACAAAAATCAAGAATTCGAATGAATAAACTGCCTTTAGTTGAGAATAAACCTATTATAATACTAGGGTGTAAGTTTAAAAGGAGAATTTTAAAAAATGTTATATTCACATTTAACAAAGAAGATAGGTCTCCATATATTATTGAACTTCCAGAAGTTACTGTTGCAGGAAAACCCATAGAATATCTAGTAAAAGGGATGTATCATGAATTTATTCCAAGTATTATTGGAACTGATTTTTTAAAGGAATATAACCTCTCTTTGTATTTTAATCCATCTAAGGGGAAAGCATATCTAGAGTTTGAAGATTGACTGAAACTATCATAACCCATAAAAACTTCTACTCCATACTATCCTTAGGAGATTCACTGAAAGTGGTAGGGTTTCATACGCCTCAACGAATGAGACTCTTCTACCAGTAAAGAATCTCCAAACTCTTTTCTTTGAGAAAGTTATTTAAATGCAAGAGTCAATAAAAGATTGGGAAGTTGGAGAACAAGTCTTTTATACACCACCCTCCCATACCCCTCCAACTTCCCTTCATTTCTTTGAGAACTATATGAATAGAGGTGAGAACTATGAAAGACTTTTTAAGAAGAATCCTCAATATACATACAAAGGAAGATTTTATGGTAGCGAAAGATAAGATACAAGGTGTTCTAGTTGGGTTGGCAATTGCAGGATTCATTTACATTCTAATAAGTAAAGGAATTAATGATATAATATTGCTCGTAGCATTGCTTGTATCTCTTGGATTTTTAATTTTGGCATGGACAGTTCCTAAGATCATGAAGTTTTTAGGTCTTTAGTAATCCAAACAAAAACCCCCCGATTGAATAATCTAACAAATAATTTTTGCATTTTGAAGAAATCTCCCGAAGATGTATAAGAACCTGAAACCAAAACCTTTTTATAGAGTGAGATTTCTCTTTTTTAGGTGATCTTCTTGGGAT
>JAGLWR010000105.1 GCA_023133315.1 Methanomicrobia archaeon
AGGTCTACTGAAGATCCTTTAAATTTATAAAGAGGGATTTCCAAGAGTTTGCAGTAATACTCTATGTCGTCAGCAGTATCTTCAGAAATGTTCTCTGCATATATAATAAGCTTCACATTTTTATTTTTCAGTGCATTTAAACATTCTTCCGTTCCTATCAAGATCTCCCCTGTCTCAACAGACTTTCTTATTTCGTGCGCTACATCCATATTTATTCCTCCTCTTCAAACGGCTTCATAGCGAGTTTTACTATTCCTGTTCCCATGGGTATGGGCTGACCCACTATGACATTTTCAGTTACCCCCCCCAAATAATCCTCAGCTCCAGACTTGCCGGCATCAAAAAGATGCGTTGTGGTCACCTCAAAAGCAGCTTTGGCAAGTATACTGGATTTTCCCCCACTGAGCCCGTGTCTCCCTATAGAACTCAGTTCGCCATTTTTTGTCATCTGGTCTGCAAGAAGCATTATGTGTCTCTGATCCACCTCCAATCCCTGTTCTTCCAGTACATTTGTGATCTCTTTTATTACAGCATTTCTTGCAGCTTCAACACCCAAGACATTATAAATCTCCCTTATATCATTCGTAACTGTTTTTTTACTGTTTATACCTTCGATTTTCAGCACCTCTGTAAGGTTCGAACCTTCTGTATATATAACATATCCATCTTCTTCTTTTCTGATCAATGCCCTATTTATACCCTTTACTCCTTTTAACTTTATATTTTTTACCCTATTCAAAAATTTTCTCAATTTCATTAAAGAAACATTACCAGGATCTAAAACTATTCTTAGATTTTCTTTATCTACGGATTTTGTCTTTTTTAGGGTGTCAAGCTTTTTAAAAGCCTCTTCGAATGTTAAATTTTGTTTTTCCATTCTTTCCCTGTCAAGTTCCAATACAATTTCCATATTTATAACGTCCATCGAGATTTTTGTTGTTATATCCTCTATTTTTGTTTCTTCTACTCTTGTGGCCACTTCTTTAGCTTTTTGTGGATCATCTTTACACTCTTCTTCTAAAAGAACTGTCATTACCGGTGTGGAAGGCACTCTTCGTACATCAACTATCTCTATGATCCTGGGAAGTCCTAATGTAACATTCATCTCGGCTACTCCAGCATAATGGAACGTTGATAAGGTCATCTGGGTACCAGGCTCTCCTATACTCTGGGCAGCTACAGTTCCCACAGCTTCTCCAGGCTCTACTAATGAATACTCATAGTGTTGTATCGTTTCATTTATGATATTCTTTACAACTTTTGTGGGGAGCTTTTGTTTTCTGTTTATTTTAATAAGTTTATTTTTTAGCTCGTTCTTTAGAGATAAAGGTAAAGATTCTATAGAATCAATCTTTTCAATAATTTTCTCTTCTTTCACTATATCGCCTCACTTTTAAGGTTTTTATATATAATCCAATCAATATCAACAGATTTTCCATACTCACTTTTTGATGGATCGACTCCATCTTCTCCATACTTCAACTGCACTATCCTTTCCTGATCTTTCACCACTCCATTATATTCTACCCTTAAATCCTGCAGTGCATTCATGAGTCTCCTCTGCATATATCCTGATTGTGCAGTTCTTACGGCCGTATCTACCAATCCTTCTCTCCCCCCCATGGCATGGAAAAAGAATTCTCTTGGATTCAGACCTTTTTTAAAAGAAGATACAACGAATCCCTGTGATTTTGCTCCTATTTCACCTTTTTTATAATGAGAAAGAGATCTTTCACCGTATCCTCTGGATAGCCTTTCTCCTCTTACAGACATCTGTCCTAAGGATGCAGCTATCTGTGTCAGGTCAAGGACATTTCCTTTTGCACCTGTTCGTGCCATAACTACAGCGTGTCTGTTCATGCCGAGGTGTATCTCTGCTATCTCTCCTGCCTTGTCTCTCGCCTCTGAAAGTACCTGCATTATTTTACTTTCAAGGGTTTCTCTTGTTGTTCTCCCGGGAAGAGGCTCAAGCTCTCCACTTTCGTAGATTTCGATAAGTCTTTCCACTTTTTTCTCTCCATCTTTGAGTATCCTCTCTATTCTCTCTGATGCTTCAGTAGGAATGTCTGCATCGTCAATTCCTGTAGTAAGTCCTTTCTTCATAAGTGCCCAGAGAATCAGCTTCGTACCTTTGTCTATGAACTCTCTTGTAACATCACTTCCATACATCCTGACAAGTTTGCTCAAAAAGAGGCTTCTCGATCGTGCTTTGAACGTTGTACCATCTATAACACCACTCACAACGTTCCCATTTTTTATTACAACATAGGCATCATCAGGACATTTTTCCTTGAGACAAACATCACATTTTCTGCAGATTTTTGCTTTGTACTCAAGGTTCATATCGTCCGGGATAAGAAGAGAAAAAATCTGTTTTCCTGTATAATATCTTTTTCCATTTTTCTCTACATATTCATCGGGGAATTTATCTATACCCGCAAAATAAAGCATCTCTTCTGTTTCCTCTTTGGTAAATATGGTGTCCTTTTTTGTAAGGATATACGCCCCTGAGACATAGTCCTGCATTCCTCCTATCACAGGTTCTCCAAATCTTGGAGAAATCATCTGCTGCTGAACCATCATCAAGACCTTTGCTTCTACCTGTGCTTCTTCTGTCTGTGGTACATGAAGGTTCATTTCGTCACCATCAAAATCCGCACCATATGGGGGACAGACACACAAGTTAAGTCTGAACGTTTTATATGGCATTACTTTGACTACATGCGCCATGATAGAAAGCCTGTGAAGAGAAGGCTGTCTATTGAACAAAACTATATCTCCATCACGAAGATGTCTCTCCACGACATACTCTACCTCCAGCTCTTCGGCAAGTACCTCTTTTGTATCGTCTGTAATCCTCTTTTTTCTCCCATCTTTTCTTATAACGTAGTTGGCGCCAGGATGCTTATCATGCCCATTTAAGATAAGTTTCCTAAGTTCTTCCATATTTTGTTCTGTTACCTTTTCAGGGACTGTAAGTTCTTTGGCAATCTGAAGGGGAACACCGATCTCATTTATACTTATATAGGGATCCGGAGATATTACCGTTCTGGAAGAAAAATCAACCCTTTTTCCTGAAAGATTATGCCTGAATCTCCCTTCTTTTCCCTTAAGTCTCTGCGTCAATGTCTTCAGTATTCTTCCTGATCTGTGTCTTGCAGGAGGAATTCCAGCGACCTCATTATCTAAGTATGTTGTCGCATGATACTGCAGAAGCTCCCATAAATCTTCTACAATCAAATGAGGTGCTCCTGCATCTATGTTTTCCCTCAACCGTTGATTTATCCTGATTATGTCAACAAGTTTGTGAGTTAAATCATCTTCAGATCGTATTCCAGACTCCAAAGTGATAGACGGTCTGACAGTAACAGGTGCCACGGGCAAAACTGTCAAAATTGTCCATTCTATTCTGGCAAAATCAGGATCCCATCCCAACAGCCACATATCACTCTTCGGAACTTTTTCAAACCATTCTCTTATGTCACTTGGAGTAAGCTTGTCATTTTCTTCCAAAAATGTTGTGGGCCTCTCCAACTTCACTTTTTTCTGTACGGCTCCACAATGGGGGCATATATTATTTACTGAGGATGTTCTTTTCTTGTTAGCTTCTTTAATTAGTTCTTTTATTATAACGTTTTTGTCATTATTTACTTTTTCGGCTTCTTCCATTTTTTCCCTGAATTTTTCAAGTTCCGCCTCATCTAAAAGAATTCTGCCGCATTCTCTGCATGTAGATTTTAAAAACATGTACATATCCTTTACAAATCCTATGTGGATCACAGGTCGTGCAAGTTCTATATGTCCAAAATGTCCTGAGCATTTTCCAAACTTCTGACTGCATGTTTTGCATTTGAGACCTGGATCGATAACCCCAAGCCTCGGGTCCATCAATCCCCTATCTATGGGATATCCTTCATCGTCGTACGTATCGGCGGTCATTATTTTTGCAACACTCAGTTTTCTGATAATTTCAGGTGACAGCACCCCAAATCTGATCTTCTCTATTTGTTTTTCTTCTAACATGATATCACACTTTTTCTTTTAAGACAAAACGGGGATCTATACCCATGGATTCTATCTCCTTGATCAATAATTCGAATGCATAGGATAATTTCACCTTATAGATGGCGGTCTCTTCCCCGCATATCGGACAATATTTTTTATTTTTCACAGAATTATAAACGGCTATGCTACCACATTTTTCACAGACTAATATAGACGTCTTGTCAGAAGCTTCCAGAAGTCTTTCTAGAAGCAGCATAGAAGCTCCACTCCCCACGAGACAGTCTCTCTCCATCTCTCCAAACCTGAGACCCCCTTCCCTTGCTTTTCCCTCTGTTGGCTGTCTTGTCAACATCTGGCGCGGACCCCGGGATCGTGCATGAAGTTTGTCTGCAACCATGTGATGAAGTTTTTGATAGTAAGCAAGACTTATAAATATATCTGCCTCAATAATATCTCCTGTATACCCGTTATACAAAATTTCCCTACCTGTATTTTTAAATCCAAGTTTTTTTAAAGATTCTCTTAAATTTTTTTCTTTTTCGTTATCGAAGGCGGTAGCGTCTATCCTTCTGCCTTCCATGGCCCCTACCTTGGC
>JAGLWR010000106.1 GCA_023133315.1 Methanomicrobia archaeon
AATCTTCAAGCTCACTCACGACAATATCAACGTTGTCAAACTTTAATGACAACGTCCTGATTTTATCTACTCCCAAAACGTATCCTCTTTCGCCAACGATCTCTCGTGTCACCTGGAGCCATCCACCCGGGGAGCATCCCAAATCCAGAACGTAATTCCCTTTTCGTATCACTCTGAATCGTCGATTGATCTCTTTTAGCTTATAAGCAGCTCGCGATCTGTATCCTTCTTTCTTTGCCTTTTCATAGTAATAATCTTTTCTTTTATACATTCTATTCTCCGAAATTCTCGCAGAAAAGTAATGCATCGCTGAGCTTGTCTAAAAGATCTGAAGTGGTGTAGTACACGTTTTTTTCGGAATAAACGAGATCTCCCGCAAATCCGTTTACAAAAGAAGCCGCACATGCAGACTGGAAAGCTTCATCTTTGCTGAAAAAGCCTGCGGTCAGTCCTGCCAGAACATCACCAGTGCCGCCAGTAGTCATTCCCTCATTCCCCGTGTAATTCAGTTTGTATCCTTTTTTATCGGCTACGATGTCTATTTTTCCCTTTAAGATGATCGTGCAGTCGTATTTTTCAGAGGTCTCTCTGACTTTTTGGATTCGTTCTTCTAGGTTATCAGGAAGTTTGCCGAAAAGATACTCAAACTCTCCTTCGTGAGGTGTTAGAATAGCGTTCGCAGCGAGATCCAGATCGTTCGCAAGAACTTTCAGCCCATCGGCATCTATAACTTTTTTTTCGAACCTTTTCATTATCTCTAAAGCTTTTTTGTTTATACCCATGCCGACGCCTATTACTACTGAATCGTAATCGTAGTCCAGAATATCTTTCGTAACTATAAAATCCGGAGAGTAATTTTTGATCACTTCAACGCACGGAGTGGCAACATAAACAAGGTCCACAATTTTACTCGCTGCCGTAGCAGCGTAAAGAGGCGCACCGTGGTATCTATCACTCCCACCAACTATCAAAACTCTTCCATTATCTCCCTTATGTGAGTCTTTTTTCCTTTTTTTTAGATATTTTACGTCTCCGGGTCCTGTAAGATACTCGATTTTCTCAGGAATCCCTATATCTACCAAAAGAGAATCATCAGTTTTTTTGTAATGCATGGATATAGTGAGATCAGGTTTTACGCTCAGTTCGGTGCCGTATCCGGTAGGAAGATCTATGCTTACAATTTTAACTCCTTTTTCTTTTAATTTATTTATATATTGAACAACACTTTTTATCGGCTCTTTCAATTCACCTACGATCCCAACGCCCAGCAATGCGTCTATAACAATTTCACAGTCAACGTCCCGGAAATTAAATTCTTCTTTTTTGCATTTTGTAAAATTCAGAAGCTTCCAGTTCTCTGAAGCTATTTTAGTTTTGATATCTCTCTCGCTACCCATTAAGAAGACGCTAACTTTGTTCTCCTTTGATAAAAATCTTGCTGCTACGAAACCGTCGCCTCCATTATTTCCCAAACCAGAAAAAACTGCTATCTTCTTGTTTTTTCCAAATTTAGACATGATAATGGAAGCTATTCCATTTCCTGCGTTTTCCATGAGGATTCTTGACTCCAATCCATAATACATACAATTTATATCCAGAATTTTAGTTTTCATTTTTTCACCTTGTATAGTGCTACCAAAGAACATAAAAATAGGGGACCGAGAACAAACCCTGATATTCCAAACGCTATGGGCCCCGCTATAAAACTGAAAAGAATGATTAATGGATGAATTTTGCTCTTTTTTTCCGAGATGTAAGGAGTCAGGACAAATGCTGGGAAGTATGTTAGAACGATTATCCCGAATACGAGTATGATGAGCGCAAGTACGGGATTACTGAAGAGTTCTACTATTACTATGGGAACATAGATCATTGGAGATCCTAATATTGGTAAAAGACTAAATAAAAATATTAAAAAACCCAAAAGAACGGAGTAGCTGACCAGATAGGATACGTTAAAATATACTCCAAGAACGTAAAAAGTAACCCCTGCCAGAATTCCTATTATCCCTGCTGTGAGTACATAGCCATAGAACAGCCCCTGCAGAGTTTTTCCTAACTCTTTAGTTAGTTTAAGATACACCTTCTTTATTTCTACTGGAATAATCGTGTCTGATGCCTTTTTTAGGTCTCTTCCGTCCCTCAGAAAATAAAAAGTGGAAAATATAAAAAGTAAAAGGTTCAGGATAGCGTAAGAAACGTCTTTAAGAAAATCAAATGCTGTCTCTATATCAATAGAACTTTCTATTTTTTCAATAACATTGGTTATTTGAGAAGAAAAAGATATTCCTATCCCAAGATTCTTCAAATATTCTTCAAAATCTGATATCTTACCCAAAAATACATCAGGATTCTCTAAGAATTTAACGGTTTCGTTAACCAATATATTAAGCATTATTACGATCAAGACGACAAAAGGGATCACGATTATCAGTAGCGTTACAATGGATGCCACATTCCTGCTTTTGAATATTTTCTCAAAAAAATCGTTTAACGGCAAAAGAAGATACGAAATAAGGAGTGCATAGATCACGGGAGTGAAGATCCTGTAGAATATCAAAAAATTGAGCAATACGATGATTACAAAAAGAATTATCATGTGTCTTTTTTCCATACCAGTTATTATTCTCTTTATTTATTAAAGGTTGCGGGTGGGGATTTAGGATCATAACATGGATCTTTGTTAACTTTGAAAAAGGGATGGTTTTGGCTGGATTTACAATCGAGTTTGCAGGTAAAATCTACTTCTTTAAGAACAACTTCTAACTGATTTTTTTCTATAAAATCAGAATAAAATCTCTATGGACGTAAACAGTCTAAAGCTCGCTTATCCTCTCTATCTCTCTGATCAGTACATCTATATAAAAGGGCTTGAGCAAGAATCCTACAGATCCCATCTCAAGAGCTTTCTTTTTCACAGAATTATCGGCACTCGCAAATAATATTTTCGCATTTTTATCTATGTTCAGTATATCTTTTGATACCTGAATACCGTCCTTTCCATACATTCGGTAATCCATGACAACGAGATCAAATTCACTCCCATCTTTAAATTTTTCTATCCCCATCTCCCCATCTATTGCTATTTCAACTTTATGTCCAAAAGTTTCCATAAAATCTTTGAAGAGTGTCAAGATCTCCATCTCGTCGTCTATTATAAGTATCCTCATCTCACCGCCGCCCCCGCTTATTTCGTTTATGGCTCCGTTGAGGATGTACGTTCCTGGCGGAACCTTCATTTTTCCTCATCACCGGGATGCTCACAACTATCTCTGTTCCTTTCTCTACATCTTTTATCTCGAACTTTCCATTGAATCTCTCGAGAATTTTCTTTACAAGATACAAACCCATTCCTGTTCTTTTTGACAGTGTTTCTAGATTCTCAAGGATATCTTCCTTTTTCGCCTTCGGGATTCCGATACCTCTGTCACGAATGTGTATATTACAAAAACCATCTTTTTCTTCAGTTTTTATATCTATGATCGTTTTATCCTGAAAAGTGAACTCTACGGAGTTCTCAAGAATATTGAAGAACACTTTGTCCAGAAAGATATTAGCTTTGACATTGTATTTCTTGTCGATATTAAGATTTACCTGTATTTCTCTGTCAATATACGCTTTTATTTTCTCTATGGATCGTTCTATTGAGTTATTCAGATCGAATTTTTCTAGTTTTGTCTCTTCTATCTTTTTCAACATCTTTATACTCTCTGCCAGTCTAGCAGATTTCATTATGGACTTTTTTATACCGTTCACGTTTTTCTTTTTTGTTTCTTCATCTTTCGCTGTCTGAAGAAGATAGAGGTATCCCATTGTAATTTGATCGATGTTTCCTACATCATGTGCTAGGACATCTGCGTAGAACTCTGCTTCTCTTCTTGCTTTTTCTCTCTGGTCTTCAAGACGTTTGCGTTCGGTAACATCGTCGTAGACTACAACTATTTCTCCCAAAGGTAATTTGTACACGTAGTTTTCTCTCCAGCCTCTGATTCTATCGTCTTTGTAAAATGTAATTGGGTGATACTCAGGTCTCCCTGTTTCCCATACTTTTCGGAGCACTCCAAAGAGTCCAAATTCTACAACTCCGGGGAATACTTCAAGAATACTCTTTCCAATGATTTCTTCTTTTTTGACATCATCGATTATCTCTCCGGTATTGTTGATGTCTTTAAAGATAAAATCCTTACCATCGTCTATTGCTTCATAAACTGCAACACCGCTGCTCATGTTGTTGAATAATTCCCTGAATCGCTTCTCACTCTCCAACAGTGCCTCTTCTGCTTTCTTGCGCTCAGTGATATCTTCTATCATACCGTCATAATATTTCACTTTTCCTTTTTCGTCTTTTACTGCTACGGCTGACACCGATCCGTAGAATAGTGTTCTATCTTTCTTTTTCAGCTGAAGTTCTTCATTCCTTACAAACCCATCCTTCAGCATTTTCTGACTGAATTTCTTCCTGTCTTCTGGATTTTGATAGAGACCAGAAACATTGATTTCTAGAAATTCTTCCTTGTCGCTGTAACCAAACATCCGGATGATGGCAGGATTTGCCTCGATGAATTTACCTTTAGGTCCAACGGTGTTTCTATA
>JAGLWR010000107.1 GCA_023133315.1 Methanomicrobia archaeon
AACACAGCATATACGCTGCAGGCTAACGCCCTCACCCAAACCACTCACTACGCTCCTGACTTCGTTAGATTGCAATGTTCAATCCAATCGTTAAATAGAAGGCTAACCAATCTTTTTGACCTCTATCTCAAAGATCAAGGTCTTTCCAGCAAGTGGATGTTTCCCTGTTTTTCCATACGCATCTTCTGGCGGGATCTCAACTTCCTTCTTTTCACCGAGTTCCATACCTTTGACACCATTTTCAAAACCAGGTATTAATTTTCCCTTTCCAACTGTAAAACCAAGTGGCTTATAATCACGATTTTTGTCGTAATACTTGGATTTTTTAGCGATTTCTTTGATGGATGAATCAAAAATTGTTCCATCCTTTAACTTGCCCGTATAGTCTACTTCCACATGATCTCCTTTTTTTATTGCCATTGTATTCCCTCTTGTTTCATTAGTTACCACTACATTAAAAGTGTTTCCATCTCTAACTTCGCTACGCTCCGCCCAAATTCGCCTGTCGGCGAACTTTGTATGTTCGTAAACCGTTAGCCGAAATTTTGTAGATAATAAAAATCAGAATAATATTCCAATGTATAGCTCCGTTTACTTTCTCAGTGAGTTGTGATTGTCTATTTAAGCAACCTTTTTATTGAAACAGGATTTTAGGTAATGTATGAACAGCAAACTAAAGAAAATTTATGGTAATATGGAAAAAGAAGTAGATCTGATATATATAGAAAATGGTTCGACCCCCGACATGAACTTTTTCTATCTGACAGGTGCCGAATCTGGACTCTTTGAAGGATGTGTCGCTCTGGCATATCCTGATTCTCTTGAACTAGTAGTCTCGCTTCTGGAAGAAGAGAGCGGAAAAAAAGTGAAAAAAGATGCGATGCATATTTTTAAAAAGAAAGAAGAAAGAAAGGAAATTTTGAAGAAAAAGCTCAATGCAGATAGAATAGGAATAAATGGGAAGGATTTAAGCTGTGATTCGTATAAAAAATTAAAAAAGATCACAAAAGCTGAGATAATTGATGTTTCTGGTGCCTTATCAAAAGCTCGGCTCGTAAAAGAAAAAGACGAGATAGAAAAGATCAGAAAGGCCTGTAAGATCGTTTCAGAAGTTTGTGAAGAAATAAAATCGTACATACAAGAAGGAATCAAAGAATACGAACTTTCTGCGGAGTTGACGTATTTAATGCTGAAAAAAGGTGCCACAGAACCTGCTTTCACAAATATATGTTCATTCGAAGAAAATGCAGCTGAACCGCACTATACGGCCGGTAACAGGGTACTGAAAAAAGGCGAGTACGTACTCCTAGATTTCGGAGCAAGATACAAGAGATACGTTTCGGATATAACGAGAACGTTTGTTTTCGGAAAGGCTGAAACGAAAAAAAAGGAAATTTATGAAACTGTACAAAAAGCTCAGAAAATAGGACTTGAAAACATAAAAGCAGGAGAAAAAGGAGGAAACGTACACAATGCAGTAGAGAATTTTATAAATTCCACAAAATATAAAGGGAGATTCACTCATTCATTGGGACATTCCATTGGATTATCAGTACATGACGGATACTCACTACATCCGAGCTTTGATCTGACACTTGAAGAGAATATGATCTTCACGGTCGAACCTGGCATCTACATACCACATTACGGTGGAGTGAGAATAGAAGATGACATTGTAATAAAAAAAGATAAAGTAGAGGTCCTCACCACAGCTCCAAAAGAGTTCATTGAGTTATAGAAAACTCCATCTCTTTTTTTAATTGATCATCAACATAGATATCTACCCTATAATTACCATGGGGGAGACTGTATTCCGTTGAAAATATGGAGAACCATATACTTCCCGATTTGCTCTGGAGTTTTATCTCTTTTTCATACATTTTTTCTCCTTCGTAATACCAGATTGCTTTCATCGTAGTATTTTCTGGTGCATTGGTATACTCAAGCCAGCAGTACACAGTGCCTGCGTTTGGAAAGCTCGTGCCTATCCCGGAGGGTTTTCCATTCGTTACCTCTGTGCACAGCATTGCATCATTAATAGAGAATGTTCTTACTGTGCATCCTGTTAAAAAAATTATCAAGAGAATAGATACTATTTTTCTCATTATATCACCTTGCAATTGAAAATTCTTCATATTTTCCTGTATAATCGCTCCATTCTACTTCAATATTCTCGACAAACGCCAATTTAGGTCCTTTTTTGCACCATTCTATAAGATTTTTAAGATCTTTTTCTTTTCCTTCTGCCGTAATCTCTACTCTGCCATCGCGGAGATTTCTTACCCAGCCCTTTATCGCCAGATCTTTGGCTTTTTTTCTCGTATTGGCCCTATAGAAGACTCCCTGCACACTGCCTAAGACAACGATATGTACCTGCTTCATACACTCTGTTCACGAGATGTGTTTATAACTTTTTCGAAAATTCAAAAATAGCTATTGAGGCTTAAAATTATTATTTTTCGAAAGCTTGGCTTCCCGTATCTTATTCGCAGATTCCTCCAAAAGATTCGCTATCTTTTCTCTTTTGCTTTTTGAATATGTTGAAGCAATCTCGATATGGGAGTCCAAGATATTTTCCAGAATGGTATGATGTTCTTCCGGGGTCTTTATATTCTCCAAAAGTTGTCTTGTCTTCAATAACAATACATGCTGAGCATAAGAAAACTCGGTAGATACATAATATACCTTCGCCATACCGACGTTTTTGTAATCTACAAGCCCTGTCGCTCTCATTACTTCAAGATACTTAACAGCGGTCATTCTATTTATACTAAGTTTCCTTGATAGCTCGGAAGCGGTAGCGCCTACTCTCATCTTCTTCAAGTAATCCAAGATCTGTTCTTCTAGACTCTCTCTCATTTATGATCACCATTGTAATATAATATTGTCTTCTTCATTTATATAGTTTTTGCATAGTATTTAAGTTTTACTGTTGTGTAGAACTACCGAAAAGTTTAAATACTATTGCTCATCAATATTATACTATGAGAGATAAAATACAGATTATCAATGATGCCGATAAAAATTCAATACTGATCAATGCACTCGCTGCAATATTACTGGTATTCATGGTAATCGTAAGAGTTAGGGATTAAAACACGAACTCTCATATTCCTCCTTCAGCCCTAACTCTCCTTTTTTTCAGATTCCTCAAGCATTATTCTAATTCCTGACATAACTTCAAATTTCCCTTTTTCGTTTGCCATCAGCCCCATGCTGACAAGCTCTTTCAGATTTTCATAAATTGCAGTAGGGGATAACTTCGTTTCTTTTGCGATCTCTATGTAGCTTACGGGTCCGCCGTTGAATTTTCTGATTATCAATGTTACCAGATCTCTTAAATCCTGAGGTACTTTCAGAATATACTCCTCGAGGGAAGAAGGTGTGGTCATTAATTCGCTGATAAATCTATCATCAATGATCTCTATCAATTCGTCCTTCACCGCTGCGGCGATAACGGTGTGAAGCATTCTTAAAAGCAGTCTCGGATTTCCCTTTATCATCTTGTTTACGTATTTTATTCCGGAGTCATCAAATGGGTAAATTGGGTTTAAAATCTTTTTGGAGTCTATTCTTTCTGTTACGAGTCTTTTTTCTACGAGTTCCAATGCTTTTTCATCTGTTAATGGTTCTACCTCCAAGAGACGGTGCAGTCTCATAACAAATGCAGGATTTGTCTTCTTTATCCGCTCAGCGCCTTCTTTAGTAGATGCCATGACAAATAATGATGAGCTTGGCATATCGCTTATGAACTGTCTCAACACTTCAAAGAAGGATATAAGATCCTGCTCAGGAGCTGAAACGAGATTTTCCAGCTCATCGAGAATTAAACAAGAAATTTCAAACTCGGACATGTACTTTTTCAGATCATTTCCTATCTCTGTAGATTTAAATTTTCCTTTTTCCAATCCCCATACCTCGTCAAACTCCAGTTCTTTCCCCAGGGCTCTATCAATCTTGTTTTTAAATCTCTCGAACCTACTTTTTTTATCCTCTTGCATGTAGTAAAAAACTGAAAAAATGTCTTTAAGGATCTTTACTATATCATTAGTATCTATCTTCATATACAACGAAAATCCGGTTTTTTCAAAGAGTCTGTGTATACCTTTCAGTCTTTGAGTTTTTCCAGACCCGAGATCACCTATCAATGCAAAGGCTACTGAAGATTTTTTGTTTATGACCTCAGAGAGCAGCTCTGTAACTTTTGAGTCTAAATCCTGAGATACATGAATTTCATCAATATTTTTAATGCCCTCACTGGATAGCTTTGAAAATGGATTTTTTCTAAGATTAAACCTGTCATAACTCAATTTCTCATCTACTCTATACAGAGGCTTCACCTTTTAAAGTACAATTGATTTTTAATATGTCGGCGATAAATATAAATGTTACTGTATTGGAGGAAATTCATGCAAAAAAAGAATCTCAGGATAATAGGGCTATTTATACTAGGTATCCTCATAATTCTCTTCATTGTAGAATCCATAGGAATTCAAGAAACATTAGAAGTTTTAAAAAATGTTAGATTCTCATTTTTATTATTGGGATTGTTTATAGAAGTGTTTCTTTTTTGGCTCTGGGGATA
>JAGLWR010000108.1 GCA_023133315.1 Methanomicrobia archaeon
AAAACATCACAAAAAAGGAGAAAAAAGTGAAAAGCACGAAAAGGAAGAAAAAGGCGGCGAAAAGGAAGAAAAATTCACTAGAGATCCAATTTCCGCTATCTTTGTAGGAGTTCTCGTCATTTTTCTGGGGATTGTGTTCTATTTCGCCAGCAATGAGATGTATGGTATAAGCTGGGAAAATGTGTGGAATTACATTCTTATGTGCGTGGGCGGTGCGTTCCTGCTCAGTGCACTGCTCCATTCCATAGTGCCCCAGTACCGCAGACCTATAATGGGAGAAGCTCTTGTCGGATTGATACTTCTCACAGTAGGAATAGTGTCGATATACGAAATCGAATGGTGGCCTTTGGTACTCATTATCGTAGGTGCACTCGTAATTATCTACGGACTCGGAAAAATGAGAAGGCAAGAAGGATCTTAGTAAAAAAAACTCTCTACATAATGCTTTAAAACGGTGAATCTCCTGTCTCTCCCTATGACGGTAAAGTAGGGATCCCCATTACATTTAATGAGATCTCCTATTTTATATCGTGGGAAGAGTGAGGAGGAAATAATTAATTTCCCGATTTCTCTCTTTTTCATCTCATGGAGCATTTTTATTTTACCTTTCACTTCGACTTCAAAGTAATACATATCATAATTGGGGGTGACACACGGTCTATCGAACTGCTGGGCGTATATTCCTTCGGTGGCGCCGTACACCTCGAGGACATCTACATCCCCATACAATGCTTTCAACGCAGGCTTCAGTTTCGTGTTTATGCCGACTGTACTTGAACACACGAGTACCTTCGTGTCCCACAATTGTTTTGGATATTTTCCATGTTTTTTCTTCACAAACGTTGCGAACTGCTTCATGACCTGTGTCACACCTGTGACCATAGTAATATTCTTTCCAAGAGCTTCGTGATACGCAAGATCAAATCGGTTCTCCCAATCTTTTTTGGACAGTCCTATCAACGGATCTATTTTCTTCTGATCCGGAACTATATCTATTCCGTATTTTTCAGTGTGCGTTTTAAAGTAAAATCCAGATGAGTATCCGTACTCCTTTCCATCTTTCATTTTACCCAGGACAGAAGGAAAGTTCAGATTCAATACGGTGCCCCCCAGTATATCGAATCTCATTTTCCGTAAAAGGTACGCACAAAACACCCGGGGACCGCATTTCATTTTTTCCTCTAAATCCGTTTTTGTTATGGGAATGAATTTGGATGTTGACGTTGTTCCTCTCGTCATTGCCCAGAAAAGGGGAGGTTCTGGCAACAATGCAGTGATGTTCCCGTTCTCCACTTCATCGAGATGTGGCTTGAGTATGTTGTAATCTGCGGCAGGAAACTCATCTATGGCATTTTTTCCAGCGCCATACTCTGTGTTACTATACCTCTCAATAAGTTTTTGTGCAAGAGATTCCTGAAACGCCTCAGGATCGTCTATGGATTCGAACCACGGGGAGAGTATCTCTTCTATGTCCATGGAAGTTGTGAGTGATCTGAATTTAAATAGGTATCATTGTCTTTTTGGCAGAGCAGCATTTTATAAAAAATCTGCAAGAGACATCTGTTTCTTTTTTCCCGTAAAGATGGTTTCAATGCTTTTTTCTATTATCTCAATTCTCTCTTTTATATACGGGTCAATATCATATTTTTCTATGAGCATTTTGGTAATTTTGAGATATTTTTCTACGGATCCGTGCGAAACCGTCAGCACAAGTCTCCCTCCGCAGATACATTTTCCGTTTAGAGGGACTCTTCTGTACTTCTTGTTGCAGTCTACGCATCTAAAAGATTGTTTGGAAAAGGCTCTCATGTTTCCTATGATATCTGGGAGGAAATGAGAGTTTATGACTCTTTCTGCAGTATCGTTCTCGTCTACAGCCATAATTTTTTCGGCAAGGGCGAGTTGTGCTTTTATTTTATCTTCCATCGCACCAAGCGTTTTATACGCGCTGATTCCTGGACCCAGAGAGATATTTGAAGTATTATGAGTAAATTTGAAATCAGAAAAAGTATTTTCCTTGCCCAGTCTATCCCCAACTTTCTCCATCTTTATTTTTTGTGGTTTTACGAATTTTTGTGAGAGAGTATAAAATTCCAGTGGATATATATCCACTATGTCCATATTTCTTACCTCTTTGTCTACCTCTCTGGGATCTATTTTCATTGTAAGTACGAGAGGAGCATCCATCTTTCCTCCTCTTTTTTCAGGGAGGAACAACTTTGAGAAATTCAGAAGGGCTTCGAGAGCAAGTATAAAAGAGTCCTCATCTCCGTCACAGTTTCTTCTCTTGGCGGCATGGAAAAAGGGATGCGCATATCCCACGCTCGTAGAGGAAAAACCAATTATTCTTCCAAGAACACCTGCAGACGTGTGCGGAGCCAGTCCTATAATAAGTTTTCCTATTAAATCTTCCTTTTTTGAGGCATTATAATATCTTTCTAATTTGTATATTTTCTCTAAGCAGTCGTCAACAAAATTGGCTACCTTTAAAAGGTATTCTCCTCCATCTTCAGGTATTACTACATCCTGCGGTTTTAATTCTACTATCTGGTCTTTACCGGTAATAGGATTTTTCAGATAGTCTTGAGAATATCCGAGCTCTTTTAACTTTTCGAGAGGGAGATGTATTTCCTCCGGCGTGAAATGCGTGAGGGGTGCGTCAGTACAATCAAACCGTATAGTTCCATCCTTAAAGACATATACCCCATTTTTTACTCTTAGAATTCCCTTTTCCAGAATTTCTGGAAATTTCTGGGAGGAGATCATTCCTTTAACTCCTTTAACTTCCTTCGGAGAGGAGATATTCAGATTTTTCAGTGCCTTTTTATACTCTTCCTTTAATTGTATTTTTTTAAAGGAATGTATCCTTAATGGGGAATTACAGGCAGGACATCTCTCTTCTTCCGTCTCTATCGATGTTACACTGCACTTTTGATTTTCGCAGATTTTATAGAGCTTTGTTATAGCTCCACACGTATCACATTTTCTTTTGAATGTCTTTTCTTCACATACTGAGCATCTTAAATTGATTATATCCGCATTAATGTAATTTAAAGCTGAGGCTTTTACTATACTTCTGGTTCTTCCACCATAATTTCCCACAGGAAAAAGACTGTGAACAGGGGGAGACATAAGTCTCTCTTTTGCTTTTTCCGGCCTTCCCATCCTACCTCCTACTGTATGCGGGCATTTATCCATTATTTTTATCCCTGTACAATATTCAAGAGCTTTGAATATCTTCTTTTTATCTGGTATCTTCTCATTTTTTAACGTGTCATAGATTTCGTAGAACTTAGAAAAATTTATTTTCTTGATAAACATAGAGCCTATAATAATTTTATTCCCTGAAACTTTATGTTCCAGACAAATTTTTTCAAGAAGTTTCTTTCTATCGGTCAACGGAAGAATAATATTTTTTCCTATCTCTCCAGTACTTAAATAGTCTATAACGTCTTTTAATTCCTCAAATGTTAAATAGTACCAGAAACATGTGTATCGTGGGTGTAACGGGATATCATATTTTTCGGAGATCTCTAACGCTTCCTTTTCTGAGACATTGAAAGGATCTATATTCTCTTTTTCTTTTAGTTCCTGAAACCACCATTCTTCTACGTATCCCGATGGAAGAAGTATGTGATTATTTTCAAGAAAATCACCATACGATATCAGGGCATCTCCCAGAAAGAGAATTTTATCTATATCTCCTCTTACCTTTAACGTTTCTTCATACACTTCAAGCCTTACAATATCTCCATTGTTCATTCGTACAATAGGTCCTTCGATACTGTCTACAGGACAGGCAACATTTGCTTTTCCAGGTCTTTCTGTTTTCATTTGCGTTCCTATGGCCAGAAAATCCTGCAAAATTAACATTGTACACGGGTGGATGCCCCAGGCAGCAAATCCAGTGTTCCTGCTTCTCCCGTATCGCATCCTGAACCCCCCTCTCCGTGAGGGATGCGAAAATACAGGTCTCCCGGCTATGATATCTTTTAAATATTTCCAGTTCTCTAACTCAACCTCTTCCTCCTCTTCAGAACTCAATGTTATCTCTTTAAGCCATTCCCATCCTTCCAACTTCAGAATATCTACATATTTTAAAACCTTTGATGCTTTTTGCAGAACGCCTTCACAGACAGCAAGCATCGCGCCACCACGCACTCTATTAGTTTCGATTCTCTCCAAATCCCTGTATCCTGAAACTTCTACTTTTTCCGTAGGTTCCCCCGTAACTTCTATGGGAATATTTTGCAAGGCTATTTTCAGTTCTTTTCTTGAAGGGTAGTACTGCAGATGTGAGATTCTATTGTAGAGATCGACTTCTTCAATAAATCTTTCAATCTCTTCTTCAGACGCTTTATATCTATTTAAGGAGAGTTTTTTTCTCACGTAGTCTCCTATCAGGATAGATAATGCTACAGCAGTTCCTCCTGCAGATCGTATAGGTCCTGCAAAATACAGGGACAGAAACCGAGAACTATCGGTATTTTCTTTTATCTTTGCACGAGCTATACCTTCCAAAGGTGCTGCAACGATCCCCTCTGTTAAAATAGCCAAAGCAGTTCTTATAG
>JAGLWR010000109.1 GCA_023133315.1 Methanomicrobia archaeon
GGTAATTTCCTTGTTTACTACACCTCTGATCCCCGAAGTGCCAAAAAGCTTCATAAACATCCTAAGAACAAAAGAGTTTAAAATCTTTGTGTAAGTAAGCTTTTTAAAACTCAGGTTCTATTTACAGCTATGAACGAACTCGTGAGTGCAATATGGGTAATTCTCCCTGCATACATAGCAAATATGACAGCGTGTACCTTTGGAGGGGGGAAACCTTTAGACTTCAATAAAAATTTCCTGGATGGGAGAAGACTGATCGGAAACGGCGTCACGATAAGGGGAACGTTTGTCGGGATTTTCTTTGGTACCCTTACCTGCTTATTGCAATCATTTTTTTATGAGTACTCAGTTCCGTTCTCCCTGAAACTGGGATTTTTATTGGCATTCGGAGCAATTTTGGGAGATCTCGTAGAGAGTTTTTTAAAAAGAAGAATAAATCTTGAACGGGGTGCACCGTTGCCATTGTTTGACCAATTGGATTTTGTTTTTGGTGCATTGATTCTTTCCAATCCTCTTTTAAAACTTAATATACGAAAGATTTTAACAATTGTTCTCATAACGCCGATCCTTCATTTTTCTACAAATTATATTGGATACAAACTAAAACTCAAGGAGGTGCCTTGGTGATAAAATGCGAGTTATGCGGAAAATACACTGAAATAATACATACATGTATCCTCTGCAGAAGAAAAGTCTGTCCATCATGCTACAGGATAGGTATGGGGGTATGTAAAAACTGCGTCCCTGGAAAAGAGAAAGAAAAATATAAAGTGTGATCACATCTCTTCCAGAGCTTCTATCCCGAGGAGAGACAGTCCTTTTTTCAAGACAATCTGAGTAGTCTTTACTAATGCCAGCCTTTGAGCTTCTTCTTCCGATCCTAAAACCTTCAATGAGTTATAGAAAGAATTAAAAACTGTAGCCAGATCATTGAGGTATTTTGTAAGTATATGAGGTCTTTTCAGATTGCATGCTTTTTCCGTTTCGATAACAAATTTGTAAAGAGTCTTTATGAGTTTTTTTTCTTCGGAATCTGAGAAATTTGGTGTAAAATCAGATAGTTCTGCTTTTTTTAGAATACTGCAGCATCTTGCATGTGCATACTGTATGTACGGTGAAGAATCTCCTTCGAAGTTCAATGCGTCTTTCCATCTGAAGATTATCTTTTTTTCAGGTGCATACTTCACTATATTGTACCTTATAGCACCTGATGCAACGGCCTTAGCTATCTTTACCTTTTTTTCTTCTGGAAGATCGTGTCTTCTTGACTCTACCTCTTCTTTAGCTTTCAAGAATGCTTCTTCGATTAGTTCGTCTCCTGTGTATCCGATCCACGTTCCCTTTCTACCGGAAAATTTCTCTTCGGGTAAGGAAACATGCTCGTATGCAAGATGATAAAAGTTTTCAGCCTTCTTGCTATATCCTAAAAGTTCCAAGGAAAGTTTAACTACTTCCTGCGGATATCTCTGCTCAACTCCTATAACATTTATAACTGTATTTCCATTTCCAAAATCCTTAGTTTCTCCTTCACTAAAAGATTTGTAAAGAGAATTCCATTTTAAATATTTCATATTTCTCTCTACAAGCCCAAATTTCCAGAGGTGATACGCTACATCTTTGCCTGTATACGTGGCAGTACCGTCAGACCTTATCAAAATTTTGTCAGGATTCTCCATGTCTGGAAATATATTTCCAAGTTTCATTACAAGACAGCCTTTGTTTTCTCCTCCCTCCTCCAGAACTATGTCTTTACTCTGTTTTATCTTTTCATACGCTTCATCAAAAATCTTTGATTTTATGAGATCGCTTTCGAAGATAAGAACATCATAACTTATATCCAGATCAGAAAGTGTTTTGAGCTGCGCCTTTAAACATCGTTCCACAAATGGTCTTGACACAGAGGAATCTTCTTCCATCTCTTTATTTAAAGCTCTTATCTCCTTTTCTATTTTGTAATCTTTAATTTTTTCCACTTCAACATATATCTCCCCGAGCAAATGATCAAACTTCTTATTCTCGTCAAATTTTAAATTTTTATAGCTCCACAGCGTTTCTGCTACCTGGATACCAAGATCATCGATATAGTTTTGAATCTCCGTATTGTATCTGAGGAACTTGAAGATTCGTGCCAGTGTGTCTCCGAGAATAGCATTCCTGAGATGCCCCATATGGAGCGGTTTGTTTGGATTTGCGGATGTATGTTCTACTATAACTTTTTCTTTCTTTTCTTCTATCTCCCAGTCTTCATCAAGAATTTTTTTTAGAAGATCGTATCCAAACGTATCATAATCCACAAAGAAATTTATATAAGGACCCATGTTCTTTATTTCTTTAATATATCTTGTTTTTTTTGTTTTTAAATCAGATATTATCTCTTTCGCTACATCATTTGGATTTTTTTTCGTTTTTTTTGCTAAATTGAAAGCTACTGTACTCGAAAAATCGCCTAATTTTGGGTCTGGCGTATCTGAAAAGACTATCTCTATGTCTCCAACGATTGAACGAAGAAGTTCTTCGGCTTCTTTATACATGTTCTCACCTCATACTAAATCTCAGGATGGCTCCAATTCCTCCGAACGCTTTATAGAATTGGTTTCCTTCTTCAGTATCCACCGATATCAGATGTATTTTCGCCCCTGTGTTCTCTGCTTTCTGTGAAAGTTCCTCGATTAACTCCATCTTCCCCTTTATCTCCAGCTGTAAATTTCCACATTTCGGACACTGCTTCTCGGGGAGTTCTGTTTCCAGTTTTTGAAGATCTTGTTCTGTTTTTGTCAGTATTTCTTCATACCCACAGGTACACGTGATTTTGACTCTCCACAGGTCGAGCGTTTCTGAAATGAGAAGATCTTCTACAGCTCCCATCTCTAAAGCGTTTTTGATCTCCTTTTCACCGTACGCCACCAATCCATTCTCCTTTATCAGCTCCTGAAAAAACTGCTTCATTATCTTCTTTTCTTTCATTACTTCTAACTCCTGGAGAGAATCTGAAGCTTTCTCGACTAATTCTCGCAAACCATATTCCTCCGTATAGACCGTATCAAACGTATCTATTATCTTGTCCTTAAGTCTGTAATCGAGGTAATCTCCTTCGACAAACTTATTTTTTGTCAGCCCCGGACCTCCAACGATAATTCCCTTTAGATCGGAGAGCATGGTGAGAAAGAAGTTATTAATATGCTGCCCTATCCTCACTCTGAACTCGTGATCGGCTATGTCCCTCAATCTCGAAAATCGTACAGAAGACTGTCCACCGGCTCGTGCCTTTCCTGGAACTCCTGAGGTCATGTGATCGAGTAAGTCTATCCTTTTTCCCTTCAGTAATCCTATGGTGGCCTCGTTTCTTTCAAGAATTAACAGAGCGTAAATATCTTTTTCTTCTATGAGCTCTCTGAGCGGAGTTAATACAAACTCCTGATCACATCTATAAAGCCTGATATATATCGGTTCAGGAGTTTCCAATGAAAAAAGTTTATAATCAGGGTTTCCTTCCTGCGGAGATATATTTCCACAGAAAATTATCAGTCCATTCTTCGGTGTATGTTTATAGAGCTTTAAATGCTGTGCTATCTTTTCAAGAGCTGAAAGAACATTTTTTTTTGTAGTTTTTGATTTTATATTGGATGCTGTACCGGCTTCGTCTCTCAGCTGCTGGGTAACCTTCGGTAGAGGATATCCTGAAGGAATGTAGAGTGAAACGAGCTCCGTATTTCTACCTCTGTATTTTGAGAGCTCATCTATTATCTTTTTAAGTTTATGCTTTGTTATATCTTTCTCCATTGACAAGAACTCTATGACAAAATTTATAAGGCTTTTCATGGAAAAGAAACTATGAAACCGAAAATAGGAATAACGTGTACCAACTCCTTCTTAGATATATTTCCGATAAAAGGAGTGGAGTTTTACTATCTCCCGGTTTATTATGTCCGTGCTCTAAAGAAAGTGGACGCAGTTTCTTTTATTTTGCCGTCCGAAGATGAAACTGTAATAGATAATATTGATGGACTTCTAGTTTCCGGAGGAGGGGACATCAATCCCAACTGTTATGACGAAGAGATAAAAGAAAAACTTGTGAAGGTCTGTCCCGAAAGAGACTCATTTGAAATAAAAATGATAAAAGAAGCGTATAAAAGAGATATTCCGGTTCTGGGCATCTGTAGAGGGATACAGGCAATAAACGTTGCATTTTCCGGAAAGTTGTACCAGAGTATTCCTACGGATATCAAACATATACAGCCCGCACCCGTATACATGCCGACTCACTGGATAGAATGTGAAAAATGGCTTGAAGATATTCTGGGAGCGAAAATAAGGGTAAACAGCTTTCATCACCAGTGCATAAAAGACCTGGCAAAAGAATTCGAGATCAATGCCAGAGCGTCGGATGGAGTTATAGAAGGTATACAACATAAATCGAAGCCAATAT
>JAGLWR010000011.1 GCA_023133315.1 Methanomicrobia archaeon
TTACCTCTTACATCTCCTACGCATTTATGGTCTTCCTTCAGTTCCATCAGTCTTTTTCCAAGTATCTTTCCCATTTTTGCGGCATTTTCGATCACATTATATTTTTTGTATGCGTTTACCGCCGCCACTCCGCCTGCGCAAGGCAATGGATGAGATACGTACGTGTGTCCATGACAGAAAAGATTTTCATCAAAATGATCAGCGATCTTTTTACTTAAAACAGTTGCACCCAATGGAATGTGAGCTCCGGTAATACCCTTTGCCATGGTCATTATGTCTGGAACAACATTCCAGTGTTCTATAGCAAACCATTTTCCTGTTCTTCCGAACCCTGCCATGATCTCGTCATCTATCATCAAAACTCCCCATTTGTCACATATCTCTCTTAATCTTTTGAAGTATCCCTCAGGAGGAACTATTATACCGTTAGATCCGACGATCGGCTCTGTAACAACTGCTGCTACTTTTCCCTGTGCTCCACCCTCATACTCTATCATGTAGTCAACATATTCTGCACATTGTATTCCACAATCGGGATATTTCAGATTGAATGGGCATCTGTAACAGTAAGCATCCGGAGCAAATATGACCCCTGGCATCTGCATCGGTTCTGTGTACCATCTTCTCGGATCTCCAGTTATTGCTACTGCACCAAAAGTTCCACCATGGTATGACCTGTACCTCGATATAATCTTGTGTCCTCCTGTATAGAATCTTGCTGCTTTTAATGCCGCTTCATTAGCTTCACATCCGCTGCTTGAGAAGAATGTTTTTGTCAGATCTCCTGGAGTTATCTCGGCAACAAGTTTCGAAAGCTCTGCTACAGGCTCAGTTGCAAATCCACCATGTACAAAACATAGTTTTTCTGTCTGTTTCTTTATACCCTCTATAATATCGGGGTGGCTGTGTCCTAGATTCTGACACATCAACTGCGATGAAAAATCTAGGTAGTCTTTGCCATCAGAATCCGTAAAATAGCTTCCCTTTGCACTGATAATTACTTTTGGATTATATTTCCCCTGTGTAGACCAGCTTTTTATCATGTACTTTTTCTGGTTTTCATTAATCTCGTTCGGACTCAACATAGTTTCACCTTCTTCGTTAAGTACGTACTTCGATATATAAATGTTTCGATGGAAAGTAAATTTTCTTTGGAAAAGTATAAGAATATAGGATATGATCTAAAAATTTGGAGGAAAACTCAGATAACTTACGGGAAAAAAATATTTTAAATAAAAAAATCGAGTAATCCCCTCGTGTTTTGGATAATGACCGAAAACTTTATAAATAGTTTCGATAAATGCCCATTATGGGAAAAAAACTCGATGAGCTCGATATAAAGATCCTTATGGAACTTCAGAGGGACGCTACAATCTCGTACAAAAATCTCTCCAAGAGGATAGGAGCTCCTGAGTCTACTATCTATGACAGAACTAAAAGATTGAAAGATATGGGGATTATAAAAGCAATTTTGCCGCTGTTAGATTCATATAAGTGCGGCAAAGAGATTACAGCTTATGTCAGGGTATCTATAAGGAATATAGCTGAGCTTGGAAAGATAGCAAAAGAAATTGCGAAGATTGAAGAGGTACTGGAAGTTCACGAGATATCTGGAGAATGGGACCTTTTGCTAAAGGTAAAGGTCGAGAATGTACGAAAACTCAGAGACCTGGAAATAGAAAAGATAGGAAGGATAGATGGGATTCGCGGACTTTACTCGTTGATAGCCATTAACACAGTAAAAGAAGACGTAAGAATAAAATTAGATTAAAAAAGAAAAGGTTAATACAGATCGTTTATAATGTGCTCCAATCCCAACTCTTTCAGTTTTTCTTTGGAGGGTTTCCCATCTTTTTGCCATCCTCTTGATTCATAGTATTGATCCAGCAGCTTTTCTAACTCTTCAGGCTTTGCCTGTGCACCTTTTGATCCTCCTGATCTTATTGGCTCATTCATAATTCTCCACGGCAGTGTATCGTCTTTTCTTGAGAATCCTTCTCTGATGTTAAAGGCTCTCTCAATATTGTATATCCTTTCACCCATCTTTGTAAGCTCGGAGAGATCTATACCAAAACCTGTAACGAGATTTACCATCGCAACATGATTTTCAGATAAGAATATGCCCATTGCTTTTTCCATCAGATGGCATATAAGTAAAGAATCCCCTATTGTTGTCCAGTTCGATGAATCAACAGCTATCTTTGCTTTACCTTCCAACGTTTTTTTATCTTTTAATCCGTACTCATAAGTGGGCCTTGCGTCATGGTGGCTCCCTCCCCTCGTTGCAGTAGCATACCCGACAGACATACTTTTCAACGCCCTCGGTGAGTGTCCTGCAATTTCCAATCCCTTAACGTTTATGGCAAACTTTTCAGAACCTTTGCCGATCTTCTGAGCCATCCTTTTTGTTCCTTCAGCAAGTAAATCTCCAACGCCCTCTCTGTACGCGGTTTTCTTTATGGCTTCAATCACTGTTTCTCCATTTCCAAATGAAAAGTCCATTCCATCAACTAGATCCTTCGAAACTAAGCCTTTTTCATAACACTCCATAAGGAATGCTATGGAAACACCCATAGATATCGTATCCATGCTGTATTCATCGCAAAGTCTGTCTGCTTTCACTATATATTCCGCATCATCTATTCCAATACAAGAACCCAGAGAGTACAGGGTTTCATACTCAGGACCTTCTGAAACTGTATCCTTCCCCTTGAATATCTTACCGCATCCTCCCAGTCTGCAATAATAACAGGAGGTATGTCTTACAAAGAGATTCTCTTTGTAATATTCGCCGGATATTTTCTCAGCTCCTTCAAATGTTTCATCCTGCCAGTTTCTTGTTCCCAGACCGCCCAGTGTATTTATACCATTTACAAGAATTGGGGTTCCGTAATCTGCCAGAGCTTTTAGGCTTTTGGGATAGTTCTCTTTTGTATTTACAAAGAAATCGTAAAGTCTATCAAAATCGTAAACATTTACATCATTTGTTCCACGAACTGCCACAATCTTTAGGTTTTTAGATCCCATGACAGCACCCGTTCCCCCCCTTCCTGCAGCTCTTAAAGATCCTATAATGCATGCATACCTGACAAGATTCTCTCCTCCCTGTCCGATGCTCAGAGTTTCATAATCTTTTCCGAGATCTTTTCTTACGATATTCTGAGCTTCTAATGTTGTCTTTCCCCAGAGATGATCTGCCTTTTCTATAGAAATTTCATCGTCATCTATTTTTATATACACAGGCTCTTTTGCTTTTCCTTTGACGACTAAAGTATCGTAGCCTGCAAACTTCAGGTTTGCACCGAATCCTCCACCGAAATAGCTGTCCATAAAACCTCCCGTCATTGGAGACTTTGTTATAACACCCGTTCTTCCTGCACCATGTAGGAATGTTCCCGATACCGGCCCAACAACATAGCATATTATATTCTCAGGACTGTATGGATCTGTGCCCGGTTTTAGCTCTTTGTAGATAATTGCTGCACCAAAACCGTTTCCACCAAGATACTTTCTCGCAAAATCTTCCTCCAGCTCTTTTTTAACTACCTTTTCTTTTGTAAGATCAACATACAAAATCTGTCCAGCATAGCCATACATTTCAATCACCTACCTTCATAGCGTCTCTTGGACAGTGTTCGATACATTTCGGTTCTCCCCCACAGAGATCGCACTTCAATGGAATATCCAGTTCTTCGTGCCTGAAGATCAATCCCCATGGGCATGCATCCACACAGTTAAAGCAGTGTATACACTCTTCCCTTATAAATTTCACATAACCGTCTTCTAATTTTAATGCACCGGTGGGACACGCGTCCACACATTCTGGTGTCTCGCACTGTTTGCAAACGTATGCTTTTGGGTCCTGAAGAGGCTCCATTTCAATCCTAATTTTCGACTTTGCAGGATTAAAAACCTTATTTGCACTGTATCCATCTTTACTTTCAGATAAAGAAGAGCATATCTGAACGCATATCTGGCACCCGACACACTTACTTTCATCTACAATCAATCTCATTTTATCTCCTCAAATTTCTTCTTTATTATAGTTTAAAAAGATTTCGGTTATAATTCATAATGACCTATTTTTTATGGTCAATATACAAAAAATTTTATAGATTTCCACATACTCCTTATTCACCACCAAAAATTATTTAAAGAGCGAACCTATAAAATCTGTAATAAAATAAAATTAGTAAGAGGTAGAAAAAATGGATTTAGTTATAAAAAATGGGAAGATAGTTACTGCAACAGACGTATATAATGCAGACATAGGAATAGAGAATGGCAAGATAACAGAGATCGGAAAAGAACTAAGAGGAGATGAAACGATAGATGCTAAAGGAATGATTGTATTTCCCGGAGGTATAGACATCCATACGCATCTCGATATGCCGTTCATGGGAACTTCTTCGTCGGATGACTTCAAAACAGGAACGATTGCCGCTGCATTTGGAGGGACAACTTCTTTCGTGGATTTTTCTATCCAGAGCAAGGGTGACAGCTTAAGCAAAACTGTAGAGACATGGAAAAAAAAGGCTGAAGGAAAGGCCGTTATAGATTATGGATTCCATGTCGCAGTTACTGACGCCACCGATTCGGTAATCGAAGAAATTCCAAAGATGGCAAAAGAAGGTATTACCAGTTTGAAACTATTTTTGGCATACAAAGGGTCTTTGATGATAGACGATGGAGGATTTTTCAAGGTACTGCAAAAAGCCAAGGAGTCTGGATCTTTAGTAATGGTCCATGCAGAAAATGGTGATGTCGTAGATATACTCGTAAAAAAGCTTTTGGACGAAGGAAAAACAGATCCAATATATCACTGGGAAAGCAGGCCGGACAAGGTAGAAGGTGAAGCCAGTGGAAGAGCAATAGCACTGGCTGAGATGGCAGGTGCTCCTCTCTACATAGTGCACATGACGTGTAAAGAAGCATTGGACAAGGTCAGGATGGCGCGAGATAAAGGACTGCCGATATACGCAGAGACGTGTCCGCAGTATCTGCTTCTGGATAAGGAGAGATACAAGGAACCTGATTTCGGCGGAGCGAAATATGTCATGTCTCCTCCTCTGAGGATGGAAAACGATAGAAAAGAGTTATGGTCAGGATTAGTAAATGGGGATCTGCAGGTTATATCCACAGATCACTGTCCGTTCTTCTTTAAAGGACAGAAGGATGCGGGAAAGGGCAATTTTGCCAAGATACCTAACGGTGCACCCGGCATAGAAACAAGGATATCGTTAATATATACAGAAGGTGTTCTCAAGGGACATTTCGGTATAAACAAGTTTGTAGAGCTCGTATCAACAAATCCTGCAAAGCTTTTCGGTATGTTCCCCGAAAAAGGAACCATTGCTGTAGGAAGTGATGCAGACATTGTTATCTTCGATCCGAAGAAAGAGATCGTACTCAAAGCTGAAAATCTGCATCAGAATGTTGATTATACGCCTTTTGAAGGATTTAAGGTAAAGGGGTATCCTGTAAAAACGATAATAGATGGAAAAATTATTATAGACGATGGAAACTTTACTGGCACCCCAGGACAGGGAAAGTTTATAAAACGAAAAACTTTTAAAGTCTTATAATCTTTCTATTCTTTAGTGATAAATATGGATCTTCCCTACGGAGACATAATCGTTGAAGCCACTCTGGATTTAGTAAATCTGGAAAATATCTTAAGTAGTTTTAAAGATTCTGGCTATCTTTGTCTTCTATCTAAGGATGAAGAGATCTATCTGATTCTGGAGAAAGGGAAAATTGTAAATGTCTTTTACGAAGGGAAGGAAGAAGGCAGCGAGACTGAAAATTTTCAAAAGATTTTATTGAAAAATCCAACCTTGACTCTCCACAAGCTGACAGAGATGCAAATGGATATAATAAAGGAAGTTTATGGAGCTAAAGAATATACCTTTGGAGAACTGTTCAGAAAAAAAATAGAGATTAAAGAAGAAGTTAAAAAAGAAGTTAAAGAAGAAGAACCTGGACCTATAAGGATAAGGAAACCAAAGGTTTTAGAGTTTGTTGGAGACATTAGCAAGATAACAACAGACTACGTTGAGGAAGGAATAATAACACATCCTCACCAGCTAATTTTGAAGTTTATCGATGGAGAGAAAACGATCGATGAGATTGTAAAAAAGTCGGGGTTCCCTGAAAGTTTTGCAAGAGAAGTAATCCTATATTATATTGAAAAAGGATTGGTAAAATACAAGTAAATTTTTAATTGTAATTAAAACTTTATAAAAAAGAGGTGAAAAAATGGAAAAGGAACTGAAAATAAGAAAGAACTCCACTGTGGAAGATGGTGCTGTTCGTCTTTCCACCAAACTCCTGAAGGAACTAGGAATAACTGTGGGAGATATGATAGAAGTAGTTAATTCCGAGATCTCAAAAAAGATGAAGGTGGAAGAATTAGACTGGATGTCTGGAAAAGAGATTGAGTTAAATGAGAATGAATTAAACAGCTTTAAAACAAAAAATAGGGCTTACCTGACTATCCATTTATAGATCTATTTAGCCTTTTTTCTTCGTTTTTTCTTGAGTAATCCTGACTCTTCTCTCGCTCTTTTATCCCAAAGATAGGCATAAACAATTATTATTCCCATAAAAGCAATGAAGAAGATATTCTGAGTAGATTTCAGCATGTTTTCCTGCATATCTGCAAAGAAGATAATGAGAAGAAGCAAAATACCTGCAAGAACTAAAAAAGGATAATCTTTCCATATATTCATTCTTCCACCTCTTTTCTTTTTGATTGAGATTCAAGCCAAAAAGTGCGGAATTTCTTTTTCTGTTTATCCGCTCTATGTGAGCATATCAATGTCTTTCCTATTGTATAAGCAAATCCTATAATTCCTGTACCGGCAAGTACCCAGAAGATTGCATGCACCCTTACATATCCGGTTCCGAATGAAACGAAGAATAACGCTATAAAAAAGAAACTATATATCCCCCATCTATTCATAGTTTTATGGAGGAGTTCGAGTTCATCGAGCATTGCGTTAGCTTTTTCTCTCTTTGTTCTCGGAAAGCTATTAATCATCTCCCTTCTCTCTCTAGCTACTCTCTTCTTCGCTTTTTTTTCCTCTGCTATTTTATCTCTCGTTTTTAATCTAAATTTCATAAATTTCATCTCTAAAAAAATAAAAAAAAAGAATTTTTTATTCTTCTGCCATATCTTCCCAGTACGTAAGACCTCTGCTTTCTCTTGTTCCTGGTAGGATGTTGTCTAATATACCTGCGATGATCGCCGCCACAGCCATACCCGTAGCCGCTATCGTGGTAAGGATCTCAGCAAAAGTTCTTCCAAGCGTTCCGGCAGTAGCCTCCCAATTTATGGGCAACTGGTTTACTGGTGGTAGGAAGCCCTCAGGATATCCTGCTCCGACATCAGCCCATATCCATCCACCTTTTGCCCAGAATGGTACACTAAGTCCCATGAAGAAGGCAAATCCTATGATGAACAGATTTCTTGAGTCATTCATATCAACGAACTGCAAGTTGGACAAACCAACTGAAGCGATCATACCGAACAGTCCACAGAACATAGCCCCTACAATAGCCATTGGAATCGAGGTGAAGAACGCTCCGAACTTTCCAAATGCTCCGAGAAGTAGCATTACGATAGCACCGATCTGAACAACGTATCTCGATCCGACCTTTGTAATTCCGATCGCACCTATGTTTTCAGAGTACGATGTGGTCCCGTTTCCTGTTCCGATAAGTCCGGCAACAAGGCAGCCTACACCTTCAAATCCTATACCTCTGCTTATCTTCTTTGCACTCGGAATTGGTGCACCAGACAGCCTTGCACACGCATAGTAGTCCCCAACAGACTCAACTATAGAAGCAAGGTATCCAGCCAGCATTCCTACTGCAAACGCTGCACTGAACTGTGGCATTCCCCACTGGAAAGGATATGGTATTCTTATCCATGGAGCAGCATCTATGGTGGCTCTTAATGCAGTTGTGTCGATCCTTCCTGTAGCAAAGGCAATAGCCCACGCTGTAAATATGGAAAGTATTACCGGGAACAGCAGGAACAGTCTGTATTTTTTGCTAAGGAACTGAGAATAGATTATCAGTGCTAGCAAAGCAATTCCACCAATCCATATATCATACATAAGCCATGGCCATCCTATAGCGTACAGGGCAAGTCCGATCAATGCAATCGTTGGAGCAATAGTTATCGGACCCAGGTATTTCTTTAAATATCCGATAGCGCCCGTAAATCCTAGAGCCATTTCAAAGAAAGATCCGATAATGATTGCACCTTGAACATACTGGATCTTCATCTCCCAGCCGGCTCCGGCGAGGGTAGCAGAAAACACGATAGCAAAGAATGGTGGCAGGAAAGAGAAGGTACCTCCTTGTACTATTGGTAACCTATTTCCCCACGTGGTCTGCAACAATGTTGTTATTCCTGAAACAAAGAACATGGTACTGATCAACAATCCAGTTTCATGCGTCGGCATTCCCATGACTCCAGCGATAAGTATGGGAATAATTATCGTTGCCCCAAACATTGTCAGATAGTGCTGAAATCCAAGAAATATCGCTTCTATTAACGGCGGCTTGTCGTCTATACCATAGACGACCATCAGTTTCTTTTCTTTTTTTGCCATTTTTTTTAACCTCCTTTTAAATTACTTAAGTTCCCTTTAGGAACTCTTCTTTTTCTATGTCTTTTTGATTTATATACTTTTCGGTTAGTCCACAATATCTATCAACGATCACAAATATTATTGGAATTTTTTTAAAAATTCCGACTAAAATACAACCATACGAAAAAAGATTATGTCTATTTATTTTTCATATTTCATCTATCTTCAGTGAAGACTCATCAAAAATAAATTTGATTTTATCTCCATTAAGGATTTCTAAGATCAGGGAGTCTCCTTTTGTAATATATATAGGATTTTTCCATCCTTCTGATGTTTTAATATTTATCTGCATTTTTTCGAGTCTTTTAAGATTTCTTTCGGCCCAGAGGGCAAAGTAACTGGATTTTGATTCCTCTTTGGATACTATATCACTATCAAACTTTATGTCTACTCTTTTTCTCCAGACCTTTAAATTTATATCGAGATTTCTTTTTGTTTTAAAATTATACTCAACTGGATATATTATCTCACCAAACATTACCTTTCCTCTGGGATATTTTTCAAATGAAGGAAAGATGTAGAGATCATCCTTAAATCTTATCTGTTTTATCTTTGGTATTATACTTTTAGCTCTACTCATATGATAGCATTGGAAAGAAAAGATTAAATATCTTTCTCGAAAAACTTTTATAAGATATCCTTTGATAATATAATGGTGATATAATGTTAGAAGGAATGAAGGTTCTGGACCTGAGTAGGGCACTTGCAGGTCCTTACTGCACTATGCTTTTAGGAGATATGGGCGCTGAGGTTATAAAGATAGAAAGACCCGGGAAAGGCGATGACAGTAGATCGTGGGGACCGCCTTTCATCGAGGGAGAAAGTGCATATTTTCTGAGTGTAAATAGAAATAAAAAAAGTATAACATTGAATCTGAAAAGCGAGAAGGGAAAAGAGATACTTTTTAAATTAATTAAAATATCTGATGTTTTGATTGAAACTAACAGACCGGGGGTCATGGGAAAACTTGGATTAAGTTTTGAGGAGATAAAAAAGGTAAATCCAAAAATAGTTTACTGTTCAATTTCCGGGTTTGGGCAGACGGGTCCCTACAGGTTAAGACCAGGATTTGATCAGGTTATCCAGGGGATGGGGGGACTGATGAGTATTACCGGAGAAGAAAACAGACCGCCGATAAAAGTAGGAGTGGCTATCACAGACGTTGGAGCGGGAATGTATGCAGCTATTGGAATTCTTGCAGCTCTGCTCAGAAGAGACAAGACAGGTGAAGGTGAATACATAGACGTTTCAATGCTCGATGGAACAATTTCTTGGTTAACCTATCAGTCCGGTAGATACTTCGCATCTGGTGAAGTTCCAAAACCCATGGGTTCCGGACATCCATTAATAGTCCCTTATCAGTCTTTCAGGACAAAGGACATTCATATAAATATAGCTGCTGGGAACGATTCTCTGTGGAGAAAGTTCTGTGAAACTATAAAATTAAATATGGCAGATGATCCAAGATTTTCTACGAATGCGAAGAGAGTTGAGAACAGAGAAGAACTTGTCAAGATTCTGAACGATGTTTTATCTGAAAAAACAGGAAAAGAGTGGCTTGAAATATTAAATAAAGCCGGAATTCCCTGCGGCCCGATCTATAAAATCAACGATATATTCTCCGATCCGCATGTTTTATCAAGAGAGATGGTTTCTGAGATAGAACATCCAAAAGCAGGGAAGATAAAGGTTACTGGCGTTCCAATAAAGTTCAAAAATAATCCCGGAAAGATAAGACTGCATCCTCCCCTTCTGGGAGAAAACAACTTTGAAATTCTGGAAGAGATCGGATATACAAAGGAAGAAATAGAAAAATTCAGAGAAGAGGGAGTTATCTAACTTCAGATATTGCTTTTCCAGGTAATATCTTCAATTTTTATTTTAAAAACTTCGACTCTAGAAACATCTTTTATTTGCCCGGATATATTCTTTTTATCGTATTTCTCAATCATTTTCTTTAAAATATGTATTTTTTCTTTTTCGTCTTTCAAAACTTCTGCCTTTCCATAGATTATAGCACTTCTGTATTTCATTGTAGATTTGCAGGGATCTTCTGAGAGTAAAATTTCGTGATCATCTACTTGAAAGCAAATTTTTGGATTACTTTTAATATAATCCACTTTCTTTCCAGTTTTCTTGGAGTGAAAATATATACTCCCCTCAAGATAAACAAAACATATCGGGACTACGTAAGGATCTCCATCTTTACACATAGAGAGTCTTCCAACTTCTGCATCTTCCAGTATTTCTTTTATCATGATTACCCCAGAAGAGCTATCAATACCCCTGCTGCAGTTGCTGATCCCAGTACTCCGGCAATATTTGGCCCCATGGCATGCATCAACAGATTGTTTTGCGGATCCGCTTCCTTTCCCAATCTCTGAACAACTCTTGCAGCCATCGGTACTGCGGAGACTCCTGCCGCCCCGATCATTGGATTTATCTTTTCTTTTGATATTTTATTCATGAGTTTTCCGAGCAAAACTCCGCCCGCTGTTGCCGTGGCAAAGGCGAAGATTCCGAGCAACATTACAAGTATCGTTTCAGTCCTCAGGAACTTGTCGGCGGCCATTGTGCTTCCAACTCCAAGACCCAAGATTATCGTAACTATATTCATGAGCTCTTCACGTGATCCCTTCGCCAGTCTATCCGTTACTCCACTTTCTTTGAAAAGGTTACCTACCATGAGCATTCCTATGAGTGGTATGGATTTTGGCACGAGCATCCCTGCAACTATGATCACAATGATGGGAAATATAATCTTTTCCTTCTTTGAAACATTCCTCAACTGTTTCATTCTGATCATCCTTTCTTTTTTTGTTGTCAGAGCTTTTATTATAGGGGGCTGTATTATCGGAACTAATGCCATGTAGGCGTATGCCGCAACGGCCGTGGCACCCAGCATGTGAGGCGCTAATATAGAAGTAACATAGATTGTTGTCGGACCATCGGCTCCCCCTATTATACCTATGGAAGCTGCTTCCGTGGGAATAAATCCTAAAAATATTGCTCCCAATAGTGCGAGAAATATACCTATTTGAGCTGCAGCTCCGAGAAGAAATGTTTTCGGATCTGCCAGAAGAGGACCAAAATCTGTCATGGCACCGATCCCCATAAAGATCAGAGTCGGAACGATCTCGAGGCGAATTAGATACTTAACAAATATACCCAAAACTCCTCCGATCTCTTCCGGGTCTGCGATACCGGCAAGAGGAATATTTGCTAGTATGGCACCAAGACCTATCGGTATAAGGAGAAGCGGCTCCATCTTGTATCTTATGCCAAGGTATATCAAAACCATGCCGATTCCAAACATTAATACGTTTCCCAGGTTTAAGTTGAAAATTCCGCTCGATTCCCATACTTCTGATAGAGACTCTAATATCATCATTTCACCTATCTAATAACTGCTATTATGTCTCCAGACTCGAGATTCTCTCCTTCTTTTACTCTCATCTCTTTAATGATGCCACTTGTTGGGGCAGAGATCTCATTTTTCATCTTCATTGCTTCAAGAATAATAACAGGATCTCCTAACTTTACATTACTCCCATCCTTTGCAATTACCTCAATGACTTTGCCAGGCATCGGTGCTGTTAGAGTTGTGCCTTCTCCTCTTATAATAGTTTTCTTTTTTATCTCTCTTGTTTCTTTTTTTGTCTTCCTCTCGATTTTTGTATCCTTTCTTTCTTCTCTCTTTATATCGAGAATTTCTTCAATCCTTATTTTTGCTTCTTTTTCTCCTAATTTTATTGAATATACTCCAAATTCACTTTCTTCTACCTCAACAAGATACTCAATTCCATCAACGTAAACTCTATATTTTTTCATCAGATCCTCTCCATAGCTTCAATCCTCGCTTCTCTTTTCCAGTGTGTAAGCGGCCTGAACTTTAAAACTGTCCCCTCAGTCTCAGACCTGTAACAGTATATTGCCCCAGATATAGCTAATATTTCACTCTCATTAAACTCTCCTTTCTTAATTTCTACAGTTTTTTCTTTCATCAACCTTCCAGTGAGCCACATGGCAAAAGACAGTACGATCAAGGTTAGAAAAACAACAAACATCCCTGTTAGAGTAAGCTGGATTCCCAAGGATATGTCTGACATAAGATCACCTATAAGGGTATGTTCCCATGTTTTTTTCTTGGAAGAGACTCTTTTTTACTTTCGTATATTTTCAGGGCGGAGATGATTCTTTTTCTCAAATCTCCAGGGTCTATGACATCGTCAACATACCCTCTTGCTGCGGCTCTATACGGATTTGCAAACTTCTCTTTGTACTCTTTGATCTTCTCTATCCTCGTTTTCTCAGAGTCTTCTGAAGTCTTGATCTCTTTTTTGAATATTATATTTGCCGCTCCTTCCGGACCCATTACGGCAATTTCTGCTGTAGGCAATGCAAAAACATGATCTGCTCTCAGATGCTTGCTTGCCATAGCGATATACGCTCCTCCATAAGCTTTTCTTACTATTGTCGTGATTAATGGTACAGTTGCTTCAGAATATGCATAAAGGAGCTTTGCACCATGTCTGATTATTCCGCTGTGTTCCTGTTGAACTCCTGGCATATATCCCGGGGTATCGACAAACGTGAGGATCGGGATGTTAAATGCATCACAAAATCTTACAAATCCTGATCCTTTGTCTGAACAGTCTATATCAAGCACTCCTGCCAGATGTGCGGGATTGTTGGCTACGATGCCGACAGTTCTACCATCCATCCTCGCAAATCCAACGACCATATTTCTTGCAAAGTATGGGTGTATCTCCAGAAATTTTCCATCGTCTACAATCTCTCTAATAATATCTTTTACATCATACGGTTCGTTTGGGTCATCTGGTATCATTTCATAGAGGGCGTCTGTTTTTCTCAATGGATCATCACTCATTTCAACTATAGGCGGATCTTCTAAATTGTTCGATGGGATATAACTCAAGAGATCTTTTATAAGATCCAGTACTTCTTCATCATTCTCACCGATCATGTGTGCCATTCCACTTTTTTGACTGTGCGCTAAAGCGCCTCCCAACTCCAGAGGCGTTATTTCCTCACCTGTCACGGCCTTCACTACCTGCGGCCCCGTGATAAACATCATACTCGAACCCTTTGACATCAGGATAAAATCACCGATAGCCGGAGAGTATACCGCACCTCCGGCACATGGACCGAGTATTGCAGTGATCTGGGGGATAACTCCGGAAGATATTGTATTTCTGTAGAATATCTCTCCATATCCCCTCAGAGCATCAACACCTTCCTGTATTCTTGCCCCTCCAGAATCGTTCAATCCTATAACTGGAGCTCCGATTTTCCTCGCCTGATCCATAATATAACATATCTTTTCTGCATGAATCTCACCCAAGGATCCACCCATAACAGTAAAGTCTTGAGAGAAGATAAAAACCAATCTACTGTCGATCGTTCCGTATCCTGTAACAACACCGTCACCAGGAAGTTCTTTCTTGTCCATTCCGAGCTCCGTAGATCTGTGCTTCATCAATGCATTTATCTCAACAAAACTTCCGGCATCAACAAGTTTATCTATTCTCTCTCTTGCAGTCAGTTTCCCTTTTGAATGCTGAGCTTTAATCCTCTCTTCTCCCCCTCCTTTCATTACTATAGATTTTCTCTTAGAAAGTTCCTTTAACTTATCTTCAATTGACATAGTAATCATCCTTTGATATTTTACTCTACAAAATCGTATAGGCAGTTTATAAATCTTTCCTTTCATTTCACCCAAAATCCGAAATTGACAAAAATTTTTGTAGATTTCTCATTTATACTTTTAAAAAGAGCAATACTCTACCGAAAAATATTTAAATGGTCGGACTCAACTTATTGAAAAGGGTGAATGAATATGAGATATAAATCGTACGAAGAAGCATATAAATTGTCTCTCGAAAAACCTGAAGAGTTTTGGGGGAGAGAAGCCGAAGACCTCCACTGGTATAAGAAATGGGATAAGGTTCTGGATGATTCCAACTATCCATTCTTCCGATGGTTTGTTGGGGGCAAAACTAATCTGTGTTATAACGCTGTTGATCGTCATGCACTGGGATCTAAGAGGGGAACAGCGGCGATCATCTGGGAAAGTCCCGAAACTGGTCAATCGCGAGTCTATACTTACTATCATCTTTACAAGGAAGTAAA
>JAGLWR010000110.1 GCA_023133315.1 Methanomicrobia archaeon
AAAGTCCATCTTTGTTTTTTAAGAATAGCAGAGTACAGAAGATTACATAAGAGAACGAAAAGAACAAGGAGAGATACCGGTTTGAGGAGTTCGAGATACCTTTCTGGAGCGAGGATCAGGGCCTGTGTAATACCAACGATGGTGAGAATACTGACCACATACAATCTTGCCTTTATCAGCCACTCTACTCTTTCTTTCAGTTCATTTGTGTCCATTTTATCACTTTATCTTTATGTTATGAGCTTTAGTTTATAAATTTAATCAGCCAAGAGAATAGACTAATTTAGACTTAGAAATGCTAATATACCTGTATTTCAGTGACTCAAAATCCTCATCATCACATCAGAGAGCCGATTTCATCACGGAAAATAATGACTGTATATGAGCTTATCTTTATAAAAAATTTTCAATTCGTCTTCTTTATTATCTATCTTAACTATCAAGCACTCTCCTCTTCTCAAACATGATTTAGGATCAAATTTCGGATTTATTTTTTCATTTCCCCAATAAAAAGAAAGATCTTTTTTTTCCACTATTGGAAGACCCATATTTGTTATCTTAAGGCTTATCTCAAAACTGTTCAAAGAAAGAATTTCTATTTCTAGATCCGATAACGTTTTTTCAGCATGGAGGTTACTACCTTCTCTTTGATTGGATATTACCTCCACAATTAAAACAGTAGAAATAAGTATAGCAATGATTATAAAAGCCACATATAAAAAATGTGCATCTCTGATTGGATTTCTCTTACCCATATTCAAAACTTTATTTTCGGATTAATAAGGTTTTGGTTCTAGAGTTGCCGGAGTTAAATTAATATAGAATAAAATTAAACATAGTAATATGGCAGATAAACCCTTCGATAAAAAGAAAAGCTATGGATTGGCACTCTTATCCGGGATCTTGCTATTGTTAAGTTTCCCACCATTTAATCTTGGGAGTTTTCTAGCGTGGTTTGCTTTGGTACCATTACTCATTGCTGTTTACAATGAAACAAACGTGAAGAGGATCGGTAGGCTAACACTCGTAACTGGTTTGTTTCTTACTCCAATTTGGTCTTGGCTTTATTACGAGTTTTCTTTTTGGTTTCCACCCTTCTCTTCTTGGCTTGGCTTGCTTATTGCATTCGGCATGGGCAAGATGCTTTACACAGAAATGATCGAAAAATATTGGAAACCAAGATATCTATCCTCTAAGGGATTACAACACTTACCTCAGAGATTGCAAATCAGTATCTTACCAGTTCTCTTAACTGCTAGTTGGTTTTTACTCTTAAATATCCCTGGTATAATGAAGTTTACCGGTGCACTTGGCTTTGGATCATTGGCAAAGACCCAGTGGCTTAACCCACCGATCTTGCAGTTAGCTTCATTCACGGGGATGTATGGAATAACATTTTTGATTCTTATAGTTAACTGTGCCATTGCTTATGCAATAATTTATTACAAGGAAAATAAAAGATTATGTAAGCAGTCAATTTTTGTGTTTTTAATGTTTGGAGTAATATTCAGCTTAGGATTTGTCAGTATTCCAGAGTTTTCTACTGGAGATGTTAACAGCGTTATCATTCAAGCATCGCCGCCAGAGGAAGGCGGCATAAAAAGTCTTTATGTAAATTTAAGTAGAGAAGCTACAAAATACGATCCCAAGGTAATTCTCTGGACTGGGTGGATGCTGGAAGGCCCATCTATTGACTTAGAACAATTTTCAAATCTTAGCAAAGAAACTAATACCTACTTGATGGGCGCTGGTGGAGAAGACATGGGTTGGATAGTTGTTTCTCCTGATGGGAAAATTGGACATAGCCCATGGGCCTATCATTATGTGAATCTTGTAAATGAAGTCATTCACTCGGAATGGAATAAGCTTCTTTCTCCAAAAATTCAAGTTCTTGATACAGAATTTGGAAGAATCGGTCCATTAATATGCATGGAAAGTTCATCTACTATTCCGGCAAGGCAGTTAGCCAACGATGGAGCTCAGTTTTTTACCATATTCACAGGTACTATTGGTTTTGCTTTCCCAGGAGAAATTGGAGGTAATGCTGTTTATAGAGCAGTTGAGCACAGAAAGCCTGTAATTCTTGCTTGTCCTGAAGGATCTATAGTAGTAGATTCCTACGGTAGAATTGTGAATGATATTTCAACACAGGATATAGCAGCTGGAAAGTTTTCTATTTCAAATGAAACGACGTTCTACTCCAAGTATGGGAATGTTTTTGGCTGGACTATTGTTGGATTGACGATAGTGTTAGTTGGCTACAACTTCTATCTCAAAGGGAAGAGCCCATTTAAATATTGTCAAAACTGCAGTACTAAACTTCCAAGGGATGCTAAAATCTGCGATCAATGCGGTAAAAATCCAGATGAAAAGGAAAAAGGCAAAGCTGAGAAAATACACAAATATTGTGATATGGCACTTTTTGTAATTATCGCGATTATAATTATTCTTTTTTTAATTGGTGTTTTGTGATTAGCAATATCTCTATTTGGAGTTTCTCTATGTTTCCTATTTGATCTATATGGAGCTTTGTTTTTATTCTACCACAAAGTAGAATAAATCTATACCAGAAGTTGCTATTTTTTTGTTGTTGATATCATAGACGTCGATCTTCCAGCAGTACCTTCCTTTTTCTAGCTCATCTATCTCGTAGCTTGTTTCAAAGACCTTAACATAATTGACTATAGCTTCGTATGAAGGCGTAGATCTCGCTACATATAACTTGTAATAAGAAGCTTCTGGCCATTCTTCCCATTTTAAAGTTAGCGGAAAACTAACTTTTACGTCGCCTTTTGGCGAAATAATCTTAACGATCGGTGGTTCTCCCGCAACAACAAAGTAATAATGGTCTCTGCATCGGGCTAACTTTGTACCATTTTTGTTATAAGCCTCTACCCACCACGTGTACTCTCCCGGTTGGAGTGGATGTGGTAGTTTTTCACCTGTATCGAAGTTTGGAACATAAGTCTCACGGTCACTTCCTAGAGTTAATGTTGTGCTCAAAAGTCGGTACATCAATGTAACCTCATAGTACTCCGCTTCTTTGTAGGACTGCCACTCTAGGGTTGGGGTGGAAGTTTCGATATTTGCATTGTTTTTTGGCGATTTAAGTATTAAATTGCTTTTGATTGTATCCAATTTGTACACATAGCAGGTTTCTCCCGCTACAATCTCATCCTTTGCTGCACCAAAGCCTTTTGTTCTGTATGTCCAGAGTTCTTCTCCCGGGTATTTAGCAAGGACAACGTATTCTCCCGGATCAACATTGTTTATAAAAAAGACTCCTTCACTATCTGTTTCTGCATTATACTCTTTGCCACTGCATCCTCCGAATGTGGAAAATTTTTCACATACCTTTACCTCAGCTACCTTTACTGGATTATCGTTCCAATAGACCTTTCCAATAATATTTCCCTTTCCTGAGGAGGGTTTTGAAGGTGGAATTAGAGGAGGTAGTGTAGTAGGTGCTGCCGTAGTGGGGACAGGTGTGGTAGTTGGAGGAGCCGTAGTAGTTGGAGGCGTTGTAGTTTTTGGTGCTTCGGTAGTAGTCGGAGGCTCGGTAGTCTTAGGTTCTTCTTTTTCTTCGACGCAGCCTAAAGAAACAAAAATTGCAAAGATCAGTAAAGCTCCAAGAATGCATTGTTTCTTCATATTAATATTAATTACCTATCCTTAATAAGGTTTTGTATTCTCTCGAACAAAAAATTTATAACGTCTGAAGAGAGAATACAATATAGGCATGTTAAAGAAAAAAATAATAAGATTAGAAAAAACATTTTTAGTAATATTGGTAGTAATTGGAATAGTTTTCGGTTGCTGTGTTGAAGAAGAAAAATCGCCTACAGAATCACCCCAGCAGCTAAAGTATCCAGATAAAGACACCTACATAGAAGAAGTTGTTGCAACATTAGATTCTATCGATGAAACGCTTAAAATAGCCAGTCAAGCCAGTAGAGACCTTGCAGATGATCGAATAACTATGGAGGAATTTAAGGAAATGGCAGTGTTGGGAAAACGTAATCTAGAAGAAATCAGAGTTAATATGAATAGTATAGTCCCACCATCTGAAGTCATTCTCGGGAAAACTACATTTGAGGATATGCATGATAATCTCATAAAAGGAATAGAGTTGTATATAAAAGCATTTGATGAAATGATCAAGTATGGGAATGACGGTCAGATATCACATATCGATAAAGCAACAAATTACACTGAATCTGGAAACCTCTATATCAATGTTGTAAATTCTGAATTACGTATTGTTCAAAAGAAGTAGGACTGGATTACACTTTCCCCAGACTTCAGTAACAATTTATACAGGCTCTGGAGTAAACACAGGCTCTAAAATGTATTGCGATTTATGCAAC
>JAGLWR010000111.1 GCA_023133315.1 Methanomicrobia archaeon
TTTGGTATGCTCTCCTTTTTGAACTCAGAAATCTTTTTAGACCCCTGCACGTATCCATTATCCCAAATCGTACCTCATTAAAGATCTCCTATTCCATGGCCAGGGCCTGTTTGCCGGCAGATGTATACGGAATGTGCGTAGAGGTAACATTTACAAAAAGTGTCAGGGGAGTTGATTCCACATTCACCCCGTATCTCCTCCAGTCTATGCTCTTTACGGCTTCATTTATTGCACAGCCTCCCTGATCAAACACTAATGGACTCCTGTTAGCGTATCGTATTATGTCTATTCCTGGTCCGTTTTTGCCCCCGTATGCGAGTCCAACCTCTATTATAAACGGGATACCTCCTTTGTACGTCCTTGGAGATCGTGTTATCGCCACAGAAAACTCTGGATTCACCAGGGAGATTCCTTTTATTATATTTTTTTCTCCTATGGGAATGAGACCTTCACTCGAAGGTGCCATGAAATCTATTATTTTGAATGCTTTCACTATTCTCTCTGCCTCATCCCATGTCAATTTACCCACATCTTTATCCAGAGACACACCGCTAACTTGCTCTATCTCCTCTGCCTTTTTTCTTGATACTCTGGTAAGTCCTGACCTCAGAAAACTTCCCAGTTTCCTTGCCCTGCAGTTTCTGGCCATTACAAGAATGTCGTCAGTAGACATACCCTTGGGATGGAGTTTCATTATCTTTGGTGGTTTTGGCATCTCCTTGGACGATCTTGGAAAGACGATCTTTGTTCCATCAGGCTCTATAAACTCTATTCTTGCATGAGGATTGGCTATGGAAGACATTCTCAGATAATTATGGGGGGAGTACCTTGACTTGTTGTACGTTACGTCCTTGGCTTCTATAATGATCTTGGTTCCTCTCCAGCCATCATTATCTTTAATTTTATTTTTTTCTATTATCTTGCCTGTATTTTTCTGAAGATCAAGGTTCATTTTCACTCTCCACATGTCCTCACCTGTGGAGGAGACTATAGTCGCGGGTTGTCCTGTAGTAACCTGAGAATACATGACAGCTCCGGAGACACCTATCCCCTGCTGACCTCGCGACTGCATATTCCTATGAGCCTTACTCCCTGCAAGCATCTTTCCAAAAACGTTGGTAATAAACTTCAATGGGATCCCTGTAGCGTTGTCTTCTACGCTTATCTCATAATGAAACTCCCCTCTTTGATCGATCTCTACTCTTATTTCCGGTAAAATACCCGCCTCTTCACACGCGTCCAGAGCATTTGTTATCATCTCGTGAACGAGGACAGTCATGGATCTAATTTTTCCGGTGTATCCGAGCATGTCTGCATTCTTTTTAAAAAACTCAGAGACGCTCAAAATTTTGAACTCTTTAAAAAGATCATCTGCAGTTTTCATTTGCTCTCCTTCCATAGGGGTATCTTATCGGATTTTTTCTTCTCTCTGATAACGTTTTCTAGGTAATAATAAGCTGCTGAATGGGGTTTACCCTTTAATATTATCTCCGTAGCTTTTTTTGCATCATAAACATTTTCAAAATCACCAATGAAAGAAATGGTTTTACCGTAGACAGACATGTATGTACCCGTCATGCTCTCTATATACTCTCGAGTTTTACCATTTTTACCGATTACCCTTCCTTTCTTTCGCAACAAATCATTTTTTGTTTTTGCGTATCGATTTAAATCTAAGATTTCAAATATTTTTCCATTTTTAAGTAATTTAAAGGCTTTTTCTGGAGAAAATCCTCGTGCTATCGCCTTGATTACATCCTTGGCCTTCCAGACCGCTAACGGATCTTCTGTATTTCCTTTAGATATTTTTACCACTCCATCCGCTACGACTATTTTCACATTAAGATTCTTTTCTAGCTCTTCTTTTGTTTTTCCCTGTTTTCCAATTATTGTTCCAATCCTATCCTGTGGAACTTTTACAAACTCTTCTTCCATGCTATCACCCGAGAATTTTTTTATAGATTTCTTCAAATGATGGAGTTTCGAGATAATTAGAAAAATATCTTATTATATTCTTAATATCTCTATCCAAAAATCTCAAGGCATTAGGATCTTCCAGTACAGTACCTTGGGAAAAATCTATGAAGTACATCTCCCTATTTACGAGAATATTGTACTCACTGAGATCGCTGTGAACTATTCCGAGATCGTACATCGTCTTGATCCTGGTTATTATCTCTAAAAAATCTTTTTCAGGATCTTTTGGACCCACGTCCTTCATCCTTGGGTATGGAACTCCTTTTTTCCCCAAAAACTGCATTAATAGTACATTTTTCTCCACTGTTATCGGTTTTGGAACTTTAACTTTCTTATAAACTTTCATGAGATTTTTAAACTCCCTCCTTGTCCATGCGTACGTTAATTTCATTCTATTATATGTTATACCTTTAAACCGCGGATCGGAGATTATATATTCTTTTATATTCCTGAAGGAAGACGTTGCAGTTCTGAAGATTTTTATGGCTACCCCTCTTTTCTCTCTCAGGCCGTAAAAAATATTGGCTTCTTTCCCTGTAGATACTATACTTTCTACCGAATCCAGATATCCTCTATTCTGAAGAGTGTATAAGGCCATGAGCGTAGAATGATCAAAAACTTCTGATTTAATTCTAAAAATTTCCGGATCCTTCTCAAGTCTTTTTTCTTTTATGATTCCTTCCTTGTATTTCAAAGAAACCACCATTAAAGCCAGTTTCTATCTAGATATCTATTTCTCACAAGCCATACTGTCTGTGCCCTTGTATATCTGTAGATAATATCTCCTCTTTCTTCGCTACTTAAGTCCCACGGCTCAATCAAAACAATATTCCCGATCTTTATCCAGAGCCTTCTCCTGAACTTACCAGGAACTCTGCAGAGCCTGGTGTTTCCATCTATACATCTTACCCTCATCTTTCCAAATCCCATCATCTGTTCCACTATCCCGATCACCTGACCGCTTTTCGGCACTCGTGCTCTTGTTACGATCTCTTCATTTCCAGACAATACATAACCTCTTCATATTTTTCTATAAAAGAGATATAAAAAACTTATTGATACTAAGCTTTTCTCTCTTTTGACTTGGGTCTAAGTCCTTTATATCCGCATTTTCTGCATTTTTTTGCTTTCCATGCATTCCTTGCATTGCATCTCATACATATTTTTATATGAAATAATCTTTTTTCAGCTATTTCAGACCTCATTTCTCTCACCGATAAATTTTTTCTGAATTTCCACTATCTCGCTGCTGTTTCTGGCTTTTGAGTATTCTTCAAGCATTTCACAGTTCAGATCAACGAAAACTCTACCCCAACTAAACTTACTGAGAATATTTAAAGCTTTCTCTTTTTCATTGAGTATGTACAGCGCTCCGGCGAGAGCTTCAACAGTTGATAGTTTTGTAGGTTTTCCATAATTTACAGGATTTGCAGCGATCATGTAAGGAAGAGCTCTTGAGTTTCTTTTATATTTCAGAAAGATCTCTCTGGATCGTTCCCATGAGCAGTCTAAAGCAAGTATATCTCTTCTATCTTCAGGTGAAAATGCTTTTTCACTCAATGGATTCAAAATTATGCAACTGGGTATTTTTCTTACCCTGACAGCCAGTCCCAATCTTATTAACTTTAATCCCGTACATTTTTTTGGATCACATTGATTCATATGATAAATAAATAGGGTCATACAATCACCAGATATGCCGTCGAAATTATGGTCAATCCCATGAGAACGTATCCTTCCTTCCTTTTTTCATAACACATCTCCAAAAGAGATCCCATCAAAAAACCGCCAAGGTGTGCTGCATGCGCAATATTTCCCACTAAATCAAAATAAATCAGGAAAAATGTAAACAATATGTAAAATAGAGCAAATAGAATGAAATAATTCTTATATTTCTCTCTGTAAACGATAAGGTTTCCACCTACTGTCCCAAAGATAAATCCAGAAAGACCAACGCACGGTGTATCTGAAGAAGGATAGATAAGAATATAGACAATACCTGCAAATATTGTTGTCATGAAAAAAAGAATAATAAATTTTTCTGTTTCTATCTTTTCTTCGAGATAATAGCCAAAAAAAAGAAGAGCAAGAAGATTAAGCGCTAAATGGATCGAGGACGAATGAAAAAAAGCGTATACAATAAAATCCATATAATAGAGATTGGATGGAGTTAATCCTGCAAGGACTCCTGTTTTTATCTGGTAAATAAAAACCAAGAACGTAACTGAAAAAAGAAGAAGCGTAAATTTTCCTTTCATTCTATCTCCTTAACACTCTATAAGAAAGTACGGGTTCTTTGGTAGCCTTTACCATATCAAGCCTTCTTGTCTTTGTATTGTGCGGTGCTGATCGTACAATTTCTGGATTTTCGTAACATTCTTTGTGTATC
>JAGLWR010000112.1 GCA_023133315.1 Methanomicrobia archaeon
TCAATGCAATACCAGAGCTCGTAAACAATCATAAAGATGCCTCACTCACCCATGAGGCATCGGTGGGTAAAATCTCAGAAGAAGTATTAAACTACTTAAGAAGCAGAGGGTTGACAGAAGATCAGGCTATTGACCTCATCGTATCCAGTTTTCTGGGTGAAGAAGAACCTATTGCTATAGAGGGGAGTATTGTGTCTTCAAAACTATACATGTAGTGATAAAATGGAAATAAAAAATTTATACGACTATTACCGAGGTAGTATATTATGTACGCATCAGGAAACGTTGGGCTGGCTTTAATACTTACGGCTATAGCAGGTCTTTCTACGGGTATAGGAAGTGCTATCGCCTATTTTATCAAGAAACCCAGGGTGATCTATCTCTCCTTTTCACTGGGCTTTTCAGCAGGGGTGATGATCTATATATCTTTCATGGAACTTCTGCCCACAGCACTAGAGTCTGTGGAGGAGGTATGGGGTGTTACTGCTTTCTTCGTTGGAATCATTTTTATTGGCCTAATCGATATGATAATACCCGAAGCAGAGAATCCACATCACTACGAGGGAATTTCTGAGGTACAAGGGGATGAGACCCTCAAAAGAACAGGTCTTTTCACTGCACTGGCAATTGGAATTCACAATTTTCCTGAAGGACTGGCAGCATTTGGGGCGGCTCTTAGTGATGTAAAGCTCGGGATGATTATTGCTCTAGCGATTGCAATTCATAACATTCCCGAGGGTATCTCAGTATCCATGCCTATATTTTATGCTACAGGCGACAAAAATAAAGCATTCATCTACTCCTTTTTATCCGGCATTGCAGAGCCAATAGGAGCCATTATAGGATACTTGTTGTTAATGCCATTCTTATCAGAAACTCTCCTTGCATCCCTCCTAGCATTCATCGCAGGAATTATGGTATACATCTCCGTAGATGAGATCCTTCCAATGGCACATCGCTACGGTCACGGTCATGCCGTCATTTTGGGAATAGTCCTGGGAATGTTTATCATGGCTTTGAGTCTATTGATACTCTAAATCTCTCGTCGGTAAACAAAATTTAAAAAACAGAGAATCCATCTATATGTATGTATAAGAAAAGTTTGAATATTAAGGGGATCATTTTTGATATCGATGGTGTACTGGAATTTCAGGGAAAAATATACGATGGTGCAATTGAAACAATTAACTCGCTGAGAGATAAAGGGATCGTTCTCAGATTTTTGACCAACAGTACTCTGAAGAGCAGGAAATCCTGTGCCGATAAACTAAAAAAGAGAGGCTTCCGGATATTTGAAGAAGAGATTATTACCGCCTCTTACGCTACTGCATTGTATCTCAAAAAGTTGAACCCTAAATCTTGTTGGGTCATGCTGGAAAGAGAAGGACTTAATGAGTTTAGAGATTTTACTCAGAACATGGAAAAACCTGAATATGTTGTTGTGGGTGACAACAGAAGTAACTTTGATTTTAACCATCTAAATAAAGCCTTAAGATTGCTACTAAAAGGTGTAAAATTGATCGCAATGACGCCTGGACTTGTTGACGCCAGCATGGGGCAGCTCGAGCTGGATGTAGGTTCGTGGGCACAGATGTTAGAAAGAGCATCTGGAGTAAAGGCTGTTTACGTGGGCAAGCCCAACCCCTATGTGTTTGAGTTGGCCTTAAAGAGCATGAATCTTGATAGAAGTGAAGTAGTTATGGTGGGTGACCAGATCTCTACTGATATAAAAGGTGCAAATAATGTGGGAATGAGATCGATATTATTGAAAACAGGTGAGTTTGATGAAAGAGACTTAAACAGCAATATTAAACCGGATTTTATATTCGATTCTATTAGAGACATATTGAAATTTCTGATACCGAAAATTATATAACTCATTATAAGAATAGAAAATTGGTGAAATGAAATGGAAGAATACAAACAAAAATTTATTGAGTTTTTGTTGGATAAAGAAGCTTTGAAAATAGGCGAATTTAAGTTGAAAAGCGGAAGGATTTCTCCATATTTTGTAAATACAGGGATGTTTGATGATGGAGAGAGTATTGGAAAATTAGGATATTTCTATGCTGCCAAGATAGCAGATAAATTCGATTCTGAAGAATTCGATATTGTCTTTGGGCCTGCATATAAAGGAATACCATTATCGGTAACAACTACAATTTCATTGAGCAGCGATTTTGGTATAAACAAGGGCTATTCTTTTAATAGGAAAGAGCCAAAAGGCCATGGTGAAGCTACAAAACACGATAGACAGAAGAACTGGATCGTTGGACACAAAATTGAGGATGGCAGTAAAATTCTAATAATAGATGATGTTTTCACAACAGGGGGTACGAAATACGAGGCTATTGATTTGTTGAATAGTATCGCTGATAATCTTCATTATATCGGTTTGATTATCGCAGTCGACAGAGAAGAAGTTGGAGAAGATGGGAAAAGTGCAATTAAGCAATTTGAAGAGAAAACAGGGATACCGGTAGACTCTATTGTGAGTATAAGTGAAATAATTAACTATCTTTGGGACGCAAAAAAAATAACGGCCTCAGATAAACAGAGGCTTGAAGAGTATCTAAAAAAATATGGAATTGAAGAAGTTAAGAGGAGATTGATATGAGAATAATTAAAAGAGACAGAAGCGTGATACCTGCCTGTGATGTGCCATTGGAACTTTATGAAAGAATTGTTAGAGAAACAGCGGATATAGAAGGAATCGGCGGATATAAAGTGGGTTTTTTCTTGGGGCTTGATTATGGGTTACCTAAGATTGTGGAGATAGCAAGAAAATATACAGACAAGCCAGTAATCTATGATCATCAAAAGGCTGGAACAGACATTCCGGATATGGGCGGAAAATTTGCCAAAATTTGTAAAAAAGCTGGAGTTGATGCAGTGATTCTATTTCCACAATCCGGACCGGAAACAGAAAAGGCATGGATTGAAGCTGCAAAAGAAGAGGGTTTGGGAATAATTGTTGGCGGATTAATGACACATCCAAAATACAAAAAAAGTGAAGGTGGATTTTTGGCAGATGAATCGATTTTGGAAATGTATTTAATTGCAGCAGATTTAGATGTAAAAGATTTTGTCGTTCCCGGAAATAGGCCTGACGATATAAGAAGAATAAGAGAAGCTCTGGAAGAACAAGGAATCGCACCAAGATTTTTTGCACCGGGATTCGTTGCACAGGGAGGAAAAATAACAGAAGCAACAAAAGTTGCTGGAAACCATTGGCATGCAATAGTGGGAAGAGGAATTTACAAGGCAGAAGATATTAAAAAAGCCGCATTAGAGTATACAAGCAAAATTTAGGGTGTTATCATGAAAGCGTGTCCAAAATGTGGAAGTACCAATATAACAAAAAAATTTCCTCAAATGGATATATGGATCTGCAAAGAGTGCGGGTGGGAAGGTACAGTAATCGTTGATTTCCCGGATGAATCGTTAAAGAAAATGAAGGAGATTGAGAAAGCTGAAAAACTTGGAAAAGAGGCAGAGGCAGTTAAAAAGAAAGAAAGACTGGAAAAAAAGATGAAGAAACTCGAGAAGAGAATGAGAAGGCTGGGGTACTGAAATTTCTTAAATCTAAATATGAGAAGAAATAATCCCACCTGACACCTTCTTTCTCTGAGCCATTCTGTACCCACAGACAACTATCTTATCTCCTGCGAGAGTTCTATCTAACTCTTCGTCTCCCGTATCCACTAAAAGATGAGGACTCTGGCTTAATTTATAAGGTGTCGCTATAATGATAACGTTTTCCGTCCCCACTTTTCTCATGACTTCAGCACTGATCTGTTGATTCCCTCTGCCGAAGATGAAACCCTGTGCTCCTATGGGACTTACGACTATTTTTACATCATCTTCTCCTTTAATGTATGTGAGAATATCCTTCTCACAAACATCCCGTGCTACGAGTTTTTCATCTTTGACAAGATCAACACCGAGAAGAGTCTTTTTTATCCCCATGAGGTCTGCAATACTTTTTGTAGTAGTTCCTGCTCCGAGGATATAGAGGGCACCATCTTTCATGAGCTCCCTCAGAAAACAAGCTATGTTTCTCTTGGATACGTCTTCGCTCTCGCTCTGGAAGGTAGATTTTCGCCTCTGGATTAAGTTCGGCACATAGATCGTTTGGGCGTAACCAAAAAGTTTTATATCGAAGTTATTCTGCCGGTACATTTCTTCATCAATGTCCATGATCTCTGCTTCCCTTATTTGAATCTGATTATCCAGAAATTTAGTAATTAATTCGGATATAGATTGTGGATTTATTGAAAAAATCCCTGAAAACATGGTAACTCCCGCAGGGATTCCTACAATCGGGATCGTACTCCCGATTACTT
>JAGLWR010000113.1 GCA_023133315.1 Methanomicrobia archaeon
AGTTTCGTCAAGACATCTGCCAGATCTTTTGAGACCACATCTCCTCCTTTTGCTACAACGGTATCTTTTTTAACGTGAATCGTTCCTTTTTCTACCAGAGCTGGTACCCCAACTCTCTGCAGTTCACCTATCATCGGCCCGGGTGGAAATCCAGTATCTCCTTTCTGAACAACAATATCATGAGCCACTATCCCTCCACTCTTCGCAGGTGCAGGAGTTTTACCTTCCTCTAGAAGCTTGCAGAGTCTAAAAGAATCCATATCTGTGAAGACAAATCCTGTGTTCTTGTCTATATAGTTCTTTATATCACTCTTTCCCAATGCAATTTTCATTAATGTATTCCTAGTCACTCTAACCAATAACTTCTCTTTCAATCCTCTTCTCATCTCCTGCATTTGTTTTGCTGGAATATTGTCAATGTTTACGATGCCAAAAACCTTATACTTTTTAAAGAGTTCTTTCAACTCCTTTACCTCGTTTTTTTTCCAGTCAGACACCATTAGATCACCTTTATAACAGGGCCCATTGTTGTTTTTACATAGACTGATCCCAGGACATTCATCCCTTCGTACTTCCTTTTTACAGCATTTAAAACAGCCATTCCATTTTCTGTAATTTTATCGTCATCCATCGTTTCATTCCCTATAATTGCTTGAACTATTGGAGTCTCTCTTGTGTTTATTCTTATTGAATTCTTCAGTTTTTCAACGATAGGTTCTAACGGTGCCGTAGGCGGAACCGTCACAGGCATCTTGTTTCTCCTTCCTAGTACAGGACCCAGAGCCTTTCCAATAAAAGGCATCATGTCTGCCTGTGCAATAAAGAAATCGTATGTATTTGCCATCTTTCTTGCTTTTCTTTTATCTTCAGAGATAGTTTTTAACTCCTTCTTAGAAAATACCTGAACTTTAAGTTTTTTTCCTCTTAGTGCCATGTCTCCTTCTGCAAAAATCCCGATCTTTACCTCTTTGCCTTTTCCATGCGGAAGTACAATTTCTTGCCTCATTTTATTCTGCGGATCTTTAAAATTAACATCTTTTAGGTTTATTACAATGTCAATCGATTGTGTGAAGTTTCTCGGCTTACTTTTCTCTTTAGCCTCCTTCACCGCTTTTTTTAATGCATCTAACATTCAATCACCCGATACTTTCTTTGTATTTTCCTCCATCAATCTCTTTTATTACCTGTTTTGGACTTTTTTCGTCTACTGTAACGCCGACAGAAAGACAGGTCCCCAAAACTTCTTTTACGTTGCTCTTTACATCGTCAGAAAGCATTCCTTCTCTCTTCATCCTTGCTATTTTTAAAACTTTCTCTATACTCAGATCCCCAATGACTTCTGATCCGGGGGTTTGAGATCCTTTCTCGAGATTGAGTTCTTTGAGTATTAAAGAGGATGTAGGTGGTGTTCCCACAACGATCTCAAAGTTCTTTTTTTCATCCACTATAATCTTGACAGGAACTTTCATCCCTTCAAAATCCTTTGTTTTTTTGTTAATCTCCTCTATGATCTTACCTACATTAACACCCAAAGGCCCAAGTGTCGGGCCTAACGGGGGCCCTGCCGAAGCTTTTCCTCCATCAATCAAACATTCTACAGTCGTTTTGGCCATCGTTTCACCTCTTTTCAATCATTCTTACATAATCACCTTTAACAGTTATGGGGATCGGAACTGCAGCATTTAAAAGTTCTACGGTGAGTTCTTCTTTTGATTCGTCGACCCTCACTACCTTAGCTTTTTCTCCTTTGAATGCACCGCCGATAATCTCTATTATGTCTCCTTTCTCGATCCCCGTTACCGTTGGTTTTGCCTCCAAGAAATGCTCAATTTCACCTAAATCTACTTCGCCTTCAAGAATTCCTCGCACATTATGAATTCCCTGAATGGCTTCTTCCACTGCCCCGACATCCTCTGCTTCGATAAAGATATAACCTTTTAAAGGTTCGGGAGCCAACATTGAGAAAATTTTTATATTTTTATGTTTTATTGCTGTTTCCAGCATAGATGCCACATTCTTTTCCTGATTTACAGTAACTTTTAAAGTAAAAATCTTAGATCTCTGTTCATCCATTGGAATCACGTATATCTTAGTATTAGTTCAGCTATAAGCATTATCAAGAACCCCAAAAGCCCTAGGAGAACTATACCCAATCCTGTAATCTTAGATGTCTGGGTGTACTCCGTCCTGTCAGGTTTTCTCGAGAGTTTCCAAACTCTTCTACTACTTTTAAAAAATTCTGAAAATTTTGCTTGAACATTCATCGAATTCACCTTACAGGAAGTCTATACCGAGATCGAACCTCTCTCCTTCCTCACCTATATACATTTCTGACCTCTTTGGACCTAAAATATATGGAGAACTTACACCAGATATAACAACCATTACCCTTAAAGCGTTCTTTAATTCTTCGTCTATCTGTGCACCCCAGATTATCTGGGCCTCTGGATCAAGTTCGTTGGAAACGATCTCCACTACTCTTTCAGCTTCTTCTAATTTCATGTCTGAAGATCCTGTAACATTTATAATAGCTCCGGTAGCCCCAGATATGTCTATATCTATCAATGGAGAGTGCAAAGCCTCTTCCACAGCTTCTATCGCTCTATTTTCGGTATCACTTTCTCCAAGACCTATCATAGCTACCCCACCGTCCTTCATCACAGATTTTACATCTGCAAAATCCAAGTTCACAAGACCTGGTTTTGTTATGAGATCAGCTATTCCCATAACAGCTCTGATCAGAATATCGTCTGAAACTTTAAAAGCTGCAGATATCGGCAGTCCCGGCGCCATCTCCAGAAGTTTGTCATTTGGGATAACTATCACTGTATCTGCAGTTTTTCTTAAGTTCTCCAGACCCCTTTCTGCATTTCTTTGCCTTCTTATGCCTTCCACAGTGAATGGAATCGTTACTATGGCAACAGTTAATGCTCTAATTTTTTTTGCTACTTCGGCTATAATTGGGGCCGAACCGGTACCTGTACCCCCTCCGAGTCCACAGGTTATAAAAACCATATCTGCTCCTTCCAAAGCATCTTTAATAAGTCTCTCATCCTCTCTGGCAGCTTCTTCTCCAAGTCTTGGGTCATTTCCAGCACCAAGACCTTTTGTTACATTTTTACCTATTAAAACTCTTTTAAAAGCCTTTTTGCTGAGCAGATCCTGGGCGTCTGTATTTACTGAGATCGCTTCTGCCCCTTCTATCCCTATCTCCATAAGCCTCTGAATAGCATTACACCCTGCACCTCCAGTGCCCACTACCTTTATTTTAGCCTGAGCTTCCCTCAAAATAGCTCTAAGATCATCTTCAGTATAATCATACTTCTCTTCTGTCTCAATCATCTTTTCTTTTTCCTCAACTCTTTGGACTGCATTTTCAATGAGAGTTTTCACGCTATTCCCTCCAAATAAATAATCTTACCATTATTTTTATTTTTTTATATATAAACTTTCTGCTTAAAACTACGTTTAGACAACATGTTTTAGATTTTTACATTTAAAAAGGTTTTCTGTTATTAGAGAGTTTTGCCCTTACCAAAAGACTTTTATACAAAAAATCTAGAGTTACTTTAATGCCGAGGTAGCAAAGCGGCTATGCGTCAGACTGCAGATCTGATTTACGGGGGTTCAAATCCCTCCCTCGGCTTAAGAATCTTTGTTTTTGACTTTCCTCCATTTTTTCTTTCTTTTATGACTTTTACGCTGTAAGAATGGGATATTTACTTATCTCCTACGTAGAGCGGTCTTATAAGTAAGTATAGTTTGCTTTTTTGAAAAAGTAGATCTATTTGGAAGAAAAGGAAAAAGAATAAGAAATCTAAAAAATCATATCCGTTGAATGGAGATTTTCTCTTTTTTGACCTTTTTTTCTCATGATTTCGTCCTCGCCCAAAATTTACCCTGTAAGGTAGCTTTATCCCTTTTCGTCTTTTTAAACTTTTTTTGTTAGATGGTCCCAAAGCTCATTACTCCTATGTCTATTAATGAGAATGGGATAACTCTTATATTGCCTATATTCAGTGTCAATGACGATAGTAGAGTCGATTGGATCATGTTCCATCGTAATCTACAATTAATAAAGAACTACCATAAAGTTTATTAAGCATAGATTTTAAGATGAATCTAAATGAGTAACACGGAGATTGTAGGATGTACCCTAAGAAGTACTTAGAAAACGTCTACTAAACACTTTATATATACATATACCACCCCCCCCAGATGTGATAGAAAATGATTGATTTGCAGCCTTTTATAAAGTCCGACTTTCAAAGATTAATTAGTTGGATAGATTCACCTGAATTATTACTCCAATGGGGAGGACCTACCTTTTTTTAT
>JAGLWR010000114.1 GCA_023133315.1 Methanomicrobia archaeon
TCGAAAGGCCGGAATGATTGACCGGTCTACACTACCGGAGCTTGATATTCTCTAATCAAAAGCAATTTAAAAAGGTTTCGTACTCATGAGTTGAGAAAAGATTATTAAAGAACTAATAAAAATATTCTAAGGATGAAAACTACGAAACGTAAATCTCCATTTGACATTGATGAAAAAAATTACAAAAGATACGATGAAAGAAAACATCCTTTCTGCAAAACTGCGGCTGATAAAAAATACAGATATTACAACAGAGATATAGAGGAAAAAATGAGTGAGATTCTCAAGGAAAGAAAGCCCGGTTACTCTAGAATGGATTATGCACTTGATTCTGCTGCATGGACTCTTTATGAGACATTTAAACTGATACCGGAAGAGAGAATAAGAGGGTTGGGAGAGCACGAATCGTATAAATCACTGCCAAAGTACAATGTGGAAAACAGGGAAAAAATGAGCAAGATAATAAAGAGGGCAGCTTCCTTTTTTGGAGCTTCTCTGACAGGAATTGCTCATCTTGATGAGAGATGGGTGTATCTATACGATTGTGATGGAAATAAGATAGAGATACCAAAGGAGTATAGGTATGCCATTGTGATGGCGATTGAAATGGATCCCGTAGCACTGGGATCCTCTCCTTCGGTAACCTCTGCGACAGGTACAGCTCTCGGGTACTCGCAGAATACGTTCCTTGTGATGCACCTCGGGGAGTTTATTAAATCCCTAGGCCATCACGTGATAAAGATGGTAAATGATACCGCTCTCAGCATACCATTAGCTATAGATGCAGGACTGGGGCAGCTGGGAAGAAACGGACTTTTAATTACCGAAGAGTACGGACCCAGAGTGAGAATATGCAAAATATTTACAGATCTCCCTTTAAAAGTAGATCATCCCATAGATTTTGGAGTTACAGACTTCTGTAAAAAATGCAAAGAATGTGCGGAAGCCTGCGAAGCTGATGCAATATCATTTGACGATGAACCGTCTTTTGAAACAAAGTGTTCTACAAACAATCCCGGTGTTAAAAAATGGTACATCGATGGCGAAAAATGCTATGATTTCTGGTACGAGAACAGCATGGACTGTGCTACGTGCATAACGGTCTGTCCTTTCAGCAAAATAAAATTAAATGAACCGGAGGATTTCTGGGATGGTTAAGTTTCATCGCTCTCTCTTTTAGAAAAGTAAAAAATATCGCTGTGAGAGATGTACCCTAATTTTTTAAAAAGAGTTTTTGACGTATTGTTATAATCTTCAATGAGCGTGGCATAAATTTTTATTCCTTTCTCTCTGAGCCATGTTTCTCCGTATTCTATGAGTTTCGATGCTACCCTTCTTCTCTGGAACTCTGGAAGGACTGCCAATCTGTTTATCCACCCTTTTCTCCCTTCATGATTTACGAGAACAACTCCTATTAATTTATTGCCTTCAAAAGCTCCCAGAAAAAGTAAATGATCGTCTTTCATCTGTTTTTGAATATTTTCTCTGCTATCCCTGCCAAATTTTTTAATTGGAAGTCCAGATCTCTTCCATACATTAATAAGACTATCATAATCATTAAACTCCAGTTTTTTGAACTCCATAAAACAACTAGAATTTTTAAAATATAAAGTTATTCTTTCCTTTTTCTGTTAAAAACTTCCAAGGCTATATAAATAAATGAAAGAGAGAGTACAATCAGCCCAAATACTGTTTGTGTACCTGTTATTTTACCTATGGTGTAATTCAAAATAAGATAAGCGGATGAGAAGCTTACAAATCCAAAAACAAACAAAATTATATGGTACCAGAAATGTACCGATCTCTTTATATATCCCCTGAGTACGTTAGAAAAAAGTACTGTGAGAACTCCTAGATACAAATAGGGAAAACTATTCTGAAGAATAAATCCTAAAGCATAAAATATTGATTTTAAATTTACATAGGGTAATACTTCCCATCGTGTAAGGGTAAATCCTCTATATATTCCTACAACTCCTAAAATCCCACTTAGTACATAAAGGAGATAGTTAAAATTCCTAATAGTCAGGTACTCTTCCAGTCCGAATCCTTTCATAAACAAAAATATCCCTGAAACTATGCCAACACCCACCAACCCAAAGCCAGCGTTCCATGGAGTATCGTAAATAATAAAATTTATCTGTTCCAAAAACGAAGAGAGGGCTAATATTAAGATTATAACACCAGGAAGCCCGAAGACTAATCCTGCTGTCTTTCTATCTCCAAGAAGACTTCCGAGATATTTTTGAAGTATAAAATAGGTATCTTCTATACTCTCGCTTTGCTGGATAATGAGCCTTTCTTTTGAAAGTATCTCTACCTTTGATTGAATTATAGGGATAACATTTTCATCTTCCCTGCCGTCAGAAACAAAAATAACGGCTTCCGCATCAAATTCTTTTAAAACGGTGTCTAATTGTCCAGAGATTGCGACATCCGACTTAACTCCCACTTCCTTGTCCCCTGTCAAAGCAGCAACTTCTAAAGCTTTGAACTGGTCTTGATACTCATCATACAATTTTATTACGTCAAAAAGCACGTTCATATCAGATTCTGCTGGATCTTTTATGGCTAACTTAACAGCAGCATCTAAGATTTTCTCTCTTCCTACAATAGGACCCTCAATACCCGCTTTTATTCCTATGTCGTTATCCCTGTCTACGGAAAGAATCAAGACTTTTTTATCCAACTGCATTACCCTTTTTATGTTTTCTTGATTTAAATAGTTTTTTATTTCTGCGAATACCTTTCTTTTAATATTCTTTTTACATGTTCAACTTTATCATTTGCTCTAACTTTTTTATCTCGTCTGTCATCTATCTTGATAAGGGTGCTTACTCTGGTTACTCCTAAATCAAAGAGTTTTTCATGGGCTTTTTTTATTATGGGCATTACCTGGTCCCATTCTCCTTCAATGACCGTGCCCATTGGATTCAATTTATAATCAAGTCCTGCATCGTCAAATATTCTGATCACTTCGGCCACATATTTTGATAGACTTTTTTCGCCGAGAGGTGCTATGGTAACTTCGAATATCATATGCTTACCTGTGGTCTTCCCATCTCCACTGCCAATTCGTTGAGTTTTTCAATTCTTTTTCTCATTGGAGGATGTGTGGAGAATAGGTGTACAAGGCTCTCTCCTCTGAACGGATTTACTATGAACATGTGAGCGATAGCGGGGTTTTCTTTTCTCATCGGTTTTCTTTTTACAGAATTCTGTATTTTTATCAATGCTCGTGCTAACTGATCTGGCATTCCTGTGAACTGTGCACTCCTTTCGTCGGCACCGTACTCTCTTGTTCGTGATATCGCCATTCGTATTATCAATGCAGCTAAAGGTAGAAATACCGCCAGCAGAACTATCCCTATTATCTGAGCGTTTCCTCTCTCTCTTCTACCACTAAAAATCATGAATCTGCCCATGAATCCGAGATATCCTATTATAGCAGCTATTACCGCAGCTATTGTCTGTATTCTCATATCTTTATTTTTTATATGCCCTATCTCATGCGCGATAACGGCTTCAAGCTCATCTTCACTGAGAATATCTAACGCACCCTTGGTAACAGCTACCACTGCATTATTTTCATTTCTTCCCGTGGCAAATGCGTTGGGAACGTTGTTAGGAATGTAAGCGATCCGTGGCATGGGAACTCCTGCATTCATCGCAACTCGTGACACAATAGTGTAAAGTTTTGGATACTCATTCTGTGTGACAAGTTTAGCTCTGTACATCGACAGTACTATCTTATCAGAGTACCAGTAGGATATGAGATTAATTAATATAGCTATTATAAAGGCTAAACTTAAGGTCTCTATCGGATATCCAAATATCATCCCGATTATTCCTCCTGCCGCTACGAGAATGAGGGTCAGGAAGATCATCAGGGCTCCTGTTTTTAAACTCATTTTTTTATCACCAGATAGTATTTTCTATGTGCAATTAAAAAAGGTTTTCATTTCCTCAGTAATTCATTTCTTATCATGTAAAAGTAACCAAGAAGAATACTCCCCCCAAAGGCACCGTATATCAAAAAAGTTAAAAATCTTCCATGGACACCAACAACATACTCAAACACAAACAATGGGAGTAATATTATAAAATATTTCAAGTCAAAACTTAGTCTTGGTCTCAATAAAATCAAAGAACAGGAAGCAGCAAAGATGCAGGAAAGACTCGTTGCTAACCCCGCTCCGAAAATGGAATACTTGGGTATTAAAAGGAAGTTCAAAAATATATTCAAAAAAACCGTACATCCTATTATCTTTGCCGGTGTCTGTGGTCTGTTCGTGCCCTGAAAGACAGAAGTAGAAGTATAATAAATGGAGTAT
>JAGLWR010000115.1 GCA_023133315.1 Methanomicrobia archaeon
CGTGCATATGTTTTAGAGAATGGAAAAACGATAATGGAAGGTTCAGGAACAGAGATCTTGCACGATCCAAAAGTAGTGAAAGCTTATCTAGGCGGTAGAGAGAAATCTTAAAAGATATTTTTCTTATTTTTTAACAGTGATTGTCTAACTACTATTTATAAAAGGGAAAAAATATAAAAGTAGGTAGATAATACCTCTCACCATGAAAAAAATCTTTTGGAATGAAATGACCATGAACGAAATAGGAGCGCTGGACAAAGAAAAAACAGTAATAATAGTTCCAACTGGTGCTATTGAAGGTCATGGTCCGCATCTTCGTGTGGATTGTGATTCTTTCATTGTTACAGAAATTGCAAGAAGAGTAGCATTAGCTTGTCAAAATCAGGATATAACTGCTGTAGTAATCCCAACACTTCAGTTTGGTTACTCAGAATGGATGGACTATCCCGGAAAGATATCTTTAAGGTCAAAAACTTTTCGAAGCGTTGTATGGGATGTGTGTAAGAGTATAGTTGATAATGGCTTTAAAAAGATAATCATATTAAATGGACATGGAGGGAATCCAAATTTTCTTGCTATAACAGCTCAAGAGTTTTATCAAGAGTACAAGGTAATAATTCCAATAATAGATTATCTAAGAATTAGTATTGATATTATAGACAAAGTTATAGAAACATCATTTCGTCATGCTGACGAAGGGGAGACTTCTGTTTCTCTTGCCCTTGGAATGGATATTGATATGAAAAAGGCTACAAAAGAAGTACCGTACATGCCTCATGAGATACCTAAAGCAAAAGATATACTTGGTGCTCCACAGAAAGTAATAATTCCTCTCACAAAGATTACTGAAAGATGCAAATCCGGGGTAATAGGTGACGCTACATTGGCAACAAAAGAAAAGGGAGAAGAAATTGTTCACGCGGTGGTAGAAAGAACTGCAGGGTATATTAAAAAGTTCTTACAATATTAGATTTATGAGGAATCTTGATAACTTTTTCAAAAAATCAGCAATTATTGATCTCAATAAAGGCAAAATTTCTATAAAATCAAATAGAGAATTTTTTAGATCCTTTTTAGGTGGTAAGGGATTGAGCCAATGGATACTTTTTAATGAAATAAGAAAAGGAACAAGGCCTCTGGATTCCCAAAATGTTTTGATCCTCAGTGCAGGTCCATTAACAGGAACGAACGCACCTTGTTCAACAAGACATAGTTTTGACACGATGAATGCTCTGACAAATGGAGTTGGTTCTTCAAACTCATGCGGTTTTTTAGGACCTGAATTAAAATTTGCAGGATTTAATCAAGTAATTTTGAAAGGAAGAAGTAAATTTCCTTTATTAATTTATATAACCGATAATGAAATAGAGATTCTAAAGTCCGGACATCTCTCTGGAAAGGGCACAGGTGATACCGAAGAAATTATCAGGAAAGATCTCTCTGATAAGAACATACAAGTTGCATCTATAGGTCTTGCTGGAGAAAATCTAGTGAGCTATGCGTCTATAATGACCAACAAAACGAGAGCAGCAGGAAAATGTGGCACTGGGGCTGTCATGGGATCGAAAAACGTAAAAGCTATAGCAGTAAGAGGAGATGGCTTTATTGATATTGCTGATCCTAAAAATTTTGAAATAACCTGCTCTGAAGCTTTTGAAAAGATAAAAAACTCAAAATACTTAGACGATATTAAAAAATTTGGGCCTGCATCGACAATGATTACAAAAAATAATCTTTCATCATTACCATTTAAAAATTTTCAAGAAAGTTATGTGGATTTAACAAAAGAGCCCTATGATAGTATAGACCCAAAGAACTACTACAAATATTTTATAAAATCTAAAGGATACTTTAATTGCCCAATAAAATGTAATAAGGTGTATAATATTAACAAATTTTATTGTGAATCTTTGGAAGCAAACTCCATTACTAATTTTGCCTGTAAATTAGGACTAAAATCGCCAAAAGAAGTTATGAAGCTTCACATGAAATGTGATGATCTAGGAATGGATGAAGACAGCGTAGCTGGTTCTATAGCATGGGCCATAGAATGCTTTGAAAGAGGAATAATAAATAAGGATCTGACAGGTGGACTACAACTCGAATGGGGAGATTTTGAAACTATTTCATTTCTTATGGATAAGATTGCAAAGAGGGAAGACATTGGTAAACTGTTAGCCTACGGATCAAAAAAAGCCTCGGAACTAATTGGAAAAGGAACAGAATATGCCATGCATATAAAAGGGCAGGATCTGTACGAACATCTCAGGACCATGAAAGGCTGGGCGTTGGGAGTCGTTATATCCATGAGAGGGGGTGGGCATACGAGTGGAGCTCCAATGACTGAGTTTATGGGCTTAAGTCCAGAAATTTCAAAAAAATATTGGGATATCGAATCGGCAGGAGATCCTACTTCTTATGAAAACAAAGCAAAACTTGTATTTTATTATGAAAATCTTCATGCAGTTGTAAATTCTTTAGGGGTTTGTTTATTTATTAGTGATTGGTCTGGACCTGATCTTTTGAATCTCGATGATTTTAGCAAATTGCTTTCTTATGCTTCTGGTGTGCCCCTTAAAAAAAGTGATCTCATATTCATTGGAGAGAAGATAGTAAATGTAGAAAAGGCTTTCAATGTGCTACATGGTAATTTTAGAAGGAAAGACGATTATCCACCACCCAGATTTTTTAATGAAAAAGTAAAATCAGGTCCATTGAAGGGTGAAATACTTGACAAGAAAATGTGGGATGATATGTTAGATCAATATTATGACCTTCATGACTGGGACAAAATCACTTCTCTACAAAAAAAGGATAAATTAGAGAAATTAGATCTTATAGAAGTTTCAAAAGAGCTCGAAAAAGAACATTTGTTAGTTGAATATGTTCCCTTTTATAATAGGGAAAATATTTAAATGATTTGTTACCTATTATATTAGGAGATAATGTTAAAATCGAGATTTTTAGAAACAAAAACGTTGGTATTGTACTATGAAAGGTGCGGCTATTAAATTAGAGGATATATGTTTACTTTCTGAAATGAGTAAAAAATATATTGGAACCAAAATACACACATTACATAGAGACAGCAAAAGAGATATACAGAGAAGTTTGTGTAAAATAGTTGGAAAGAAATCCGCAAGAAAAAATCTTATTTCAGATCTCTCTGAACATAGCTGTGTGAAAGAATTAAGAATATTTTATGATAGTCCTAAAAGTACTAAAATATTTTTGATTATTGACTCTCCAAAGATGTGTAAAATTTTAAGTGTGGTTAATGAAACTGACTCATTTGCGAAAGATATAATGATATACCAACATGGAATTGAAGAATGGGTGATATATAGCAAAACAATTGAAAATTTAGATAATACTATCAAAAAATTAAAAGAGAACGATGTCAAGGTTAAAGTAGAAAAATTTTTCGATTTGCCAATAGATATGGTATTCACTAGGAATTTTGATTTTTTAACAAACATGAAACTTACAGAAAGACAATTGGAGCTTCTTAAAGCGGCTTGGAAACTTGGTTATTATGATAAACAAAAAAAAATTAATTTAAATGAAATTGCTAAAAAATTTGGAGTCTCTGAGCCTACAATATGGGAGTCTTTAAGATGTGCTGAATATAAAATAATGTTGTCTCTTTCAGATTACTTTAACTTTGAATTTTGATTTAAAACGAATTGTAGGTATATAACTTAATATAATAGGGGCAAGTATTATTTAAATCTCTATTTCCTTCGTAAATAAAAAAAGTTCTTAGGAGAGAATACTATGATCAATAAAAAGATTTTGTCTGGCACCCACTTCATGTTTGGAAATCATGCCATTGTAGAAGGTGCTATTGCAGCTGGATGTAATTATTTCGCCGGATATCCTATAACGCCTGCCAGTGAAATAGCTGAAAGAATGTCCAAAAGACTTCCAGAAGTTGGTGGAAAATTTCTGCAAACGGAGGATGAGTTAGGATCCATCTTCTCACTGACAGGTGCATCACTCTGCGGCGCCAAGCCCATGACTGCCACTGCCAGTGCAGGATTTAATTATATGCAAGAGGGACTTGGTTATGCCTACGCTGTTGAAGCACCGCTCGTTGTAGTGAATGTACAACGATGCAGAGGAGAAAATTATGCGACTCATGGAGATGTGATGCAGATGCGATGGGGTGCGAGCGGTGATTACGAAGCCATATGTCTGGCTCCTTCAAGTGTGCAGGAGCTTTTTGATTATACAATAGAGGCTTTTAATCTTGCAGAAAAGTATAGAAATCCCGTGATAATTACCTCAG
>JAGLWR010000116.1 GCA_023133315.1 Methanomicrobia archaeon
GTCAGCCACGTAACTGGGAAGTCTCTGTGGTATTTTTCTATTATTGTTCTTATTCCTTTTAACGTTTCTGAAGCTCTCAAATGTGCTACAGGCAAAGCTCCTCTTTTAACAGCTTCATTCAGGACATTGTCCGTCCCTTTTAAACCTACTTTACCACCCATGCCTGCAATTGGGTTGATAAGAAATCCTAAGGTGTACATTACATATCCTACGAATCCTGATATTTAAACATTCTCCATATAGGTTAGTTTCCAATCCCCTATTAGAAAACAAAATTTATTAAGGATTGAATCTAATTGAAATAAGGAAAGATAACATGAAAAACAAAACCAAATTTGGATTAATAATAGTTACTGTAATTTTGATCAGTGGATGTGCGCAAAAGTCAGCACCAAAGGAAAATGAAGATTACAGGGAGGAGTATGAAGTAAAAAGTATCACGACAATCAAAGAATATGGGAAAAGTCTGGATTGGTCTCATACAAAAAACCTGATTGCATTTGGTAAACGTGGTAAAGATGGATATTACGATGTGTGCATTATGAAACCTGACGGTTCTGATGAACTGTGTCTGACTTGCGATAAAGAAGGATGCCCTCAGAAACACAATGGAAATCCTGCCTGGCATCCTTCAGGGGATTATATTGTCTTTACTGCGGAAAAAAAAGAAATGTCTGATGATCCTTTAGTAAAAGAATATGCTGTCCCTGGTACGGGATTTAACTGTGATTTGTGGCTTATGACAAGTGATGGTGAGAATTTTTATCAGTTGGCAGACCCCCCTATGATGAGAGCTGTGATTCATCCTCAATTTTCGCACGATGGTAAGAAGCTATTCTGGGCTGAAAGAACAAAGCCCGGTGAAAGCTTTGGTGGGAAGTGGGTGCTTAAAATAGCTGACTTTGTTATTGATAGCAAAGGACCCCGTCTTGATAATATAAAGGTATATGAGCCAGGTGAATGGGATTGTTTTTACGAAAGCCATGCTTTTTCTACAGATGATAAAAAGATACTATTCTCCGGGAATCTAAAATCTGGACAATCTTCGGTTGGCCTAGACATCTATGAGCTTAACCTAGAAACAAATCAACTCAAAAGATTGACTGAAACTCCAAATGACTGGGATGAGCACGCTCATTATTCACCTGACGGTAAAAAGATTGCGTGGATGTCAAGTACAGGATTCGATATTGAGTGGGGGGATATATCTGGTCATAACTGGCAGAAATACCTTATAACAGAGTTATGGATTATGGATACAGACGGTTCGAACATGCAAAGATTGACATACTTTAATGAGCCGGGCTATCCTGAGTATATGGGTGGTGCGCGGTGTGTTGTTTCAGACAGCACCTGGAGTCCCGATGGCAAAAAGATTGCTGCACTCGTGGCGTATGAAACTCGCTGGGGATTGAGATCAAAGATCGTGATGATAGAGTTCGAATAACTCTCCTTTATTTTAGTAGATTCGGAGTTCTGTGTTACTTTGTTTATAGAGAGTCATTAATTGTAATGAGAAAGTTTTTATTACTTCAACTTTTAACAATCTCATGACCAACGATATTGAACTATTAATCTTTGATTTTGACGGAACACTATTTCAATAGGCGTACTTTATGGCTATGGAAGAGATGAACCAAAAAAAGCAGATATAACGATAAGAACATTCTCCGAACTCTTAGATATATTTGATAGGAAGTTACTTTGAGAGAAGTGCAAAAGAAGTATTTAGAAGAATTTCCACCTTCAAAAGCAGTGGATATGGTAATTGATAATGCTAACTGAGAGTATCCAAAAATTAAGTGACGTCTGTTCTCACGACATTACTCGATGCCATAATCTGCATAGCAACATTTATATTTTCATGCTGTATAGATTAATTATGCTCAAAAGAATACTCTGTTTGGTTTTAATACTGTTGATCGTGCCTTTGAGTAGTACTCAGTCTACTCTCACGCGAAATTTTTTTGTTAATCCTGAAAATGGCCAGCCCAAGATAAAAATAGTGTATGGTGCTTATGCTGCTGAGGAGGATTATGATAATGCCCTGAGAATAGCTGAGGCTGTTGCCAATTATCTGTGTTATATAGAAGAATGGATACCCCAGTATCTCTGGCCAGACCCACTGAAAGGAACGGCGCCGGATAATACGGAGGTAGTCATTACTCCTGATATGTTTGGATATCTATGGTACGAAGATAAACCACTGCCAATCTATACTACTGAAAACTATGATGAAACTAAAGTACATGAAGAAATAAGACTTAAGACAGATCTTTCGAATAAAAATATTCTTTATGTGGAGTACATTGTCGCAAATATAAAATCTGGAGACGATATACGATTTTTAGGAAAAACATATCACGTGAACTCCATAGTAGAAGATAGATTAAGCTGTGAAGGAAAAGAGTTTGTTTCTTCTACACAAACACCGTACTGGTACGGTACAACGTGGTTTTTCAAAGTTTATCACGATAAAATCAAACTGTATGTGGAAAATGTACCAATGAGAACGAGCACACCGATAAAAGCTGTCACCGTGGAAACTGAGTGGCTTCTTAATATCATCATAGAATGGAAAGATGAGACAGAGTTTGGATATACAATACAGTGCGGAAGACCCATACTATTGTCCGAAGAAGAAAAGACAAAGACACCGATAGGTGTGGATCCGTATACGATGCTTATCAGAGATACAGAACTGACAAGAGAGATGAAACTGGAACACAATTTAATTCTTGTAGGAGGTCCCGGACTGGTGCTCCAGTCCTCCGGAGAAAAGAAAACGGCAAATATTGTTACTGAAGAAGCTATTCTTGGCGGATACTCGAAGATAAACTGGTACGTCTCTATGGGAAAGTATGAGTATATAGAGCGAGCTTTTTCAGATAAAAATGTCGTAATCGTAGCCGGAAAAGATAGAGAATGCACTACTGCGGGTACGGAGCTGTTTATAGATTTGATAAAAGAGCTTGCGTAGGGGGAGAAGAGAAATGGATAAATTAAATAGAGAGTAACTCTATTTGTAGGTGGTTCACACGATCATTCTTGAGAAAATGGAATTGAGAAACTTTAGGAATCTCAATGGAACTAATAGTTTCGATAACTTAAAAGATTTGAACATATTTATAGGACCGAATAATTGTGGGAAATCTAATATTTTAAGAGCAATTAACATTATTAGTAAAGTTCAAAGTAAGCCTAATACCTTCACATGCTCCAAATGTCAGGATATACGTGAAAATTTACGAAAAGAGATAAAAGAAAATAACTTCAGACATTATCTCACAATATCGTATGATTATGAAATAAACGATGGATATTTAGCCAAAGGAGAATTTAAAATCTCATTTGCTTTCAATGAATCTTTTTTGTCTGATATTGTAAAGTATGCCTCCTCGGATGGAAAATATAAGAACTTAAAAGATGTTACTGATAAAATTAAAAAAATTATTACTTCTCAAGGGGGACCTCCTCTTTCACCCGGAGAAGAAAGTTTTCAAGATCACTTTAATGATAAAATACTTCCTAATTTTACAGTTCTTAGTTTAAGCAAACATCGTGATTCTGGTCATGCTTTTGATCATCACGTATCTCTGTTTTCAGTTTCTAAAATAATAGAGATTATAAAAGAAAAAATCGTTTATATTCCAGATTCGAGACTATTATTATACAAAGAAGATGAAATATCCAAATATGTGACAAAAAGACTTCAGAGAGAAAGTAAAAGAGACAGATTAATGTCCGTGCTAAAAAATGTTATAGATGTAAGAATAAATGATAGAACAAGTGATTTTAAATTAGTTTTTAAGGAAGATTATGAATCGCCTATCTTAGATCAAGGATCAGGCATTAGATCTATTATATGTCTTATGTGTGATATTATTTCTGCTAAAAAAAATAGTATTATTTTAATAGATGAACCAGAACTAGGTTTAAACCCCGCAGGAAAACAAGAGTTATTGAAACTATTGATAAAAAAATCGGAAAAAAATCAAATTTTTATCGCTACTCAAGATCCTACATTTTTGAATCCGCATCTTTGGAAAAATGAGAATGTTTCAGTTTTTCTTTATTCAATCCCTAAGAAAAAATTTATAAAAGTAAATTTAGAACAAAATGTGGGGGATCCAGAAACTTTTGGAGGATATTTACCTCATACAACTTCAATAAAGAATATTCATTTGTATGTGGAGGGACCTTCTGATGTTTACACCATACAAAATTTTTTAGTGGGATGGCTTCAACACACATTTTTAGGAAAATGGCATGAGAAATTCAATAAAATT
>JAGLWR010000117.1 GCA_023133315.1 Methanomicrobia archaeon
GTATCAGTGTAGATTTTCCGCATCCCGAGGGACCGATAATCGCAGTTACTTTGTTTTCATAAATATCCAGCTCAATATCTTTAAGTGCTTGAAAAGTTCCGTACCACAAGCTCAGATCATCTATTTCCATTTTTTCTTCCATATTTATCTCCTCACGTGTCGTGTGAAGTATTTCCTGAGAAGCATAGCAGAGTACGTAGTGATTAACACTAAAATAATGAGTACTAACGCTGTGCCGTATGCATTCACCAACTTTTCCGGCGTCGATTCTGAAACGAGTGTATATAAATGAGAAGGAAGGCTCATTGTGGGATCAAAAACTGATTTAGGTAATACAGGATTCAAAATCGCGGCAGTGAAAATGATGGGTGCTGTCTCTCCTGCTGCTCTCCCAATACTTAGGACTATTCCCGTAATGATTCCCGATAGGGACTGGGGAAGTACTATGTTTTTTATGGTCTGCAATTTCGTTGCACCCAATGCATAGCTTCCCTCTTTGTCCCATCCTGGAACGGCTCTCAGTGCCTCCTCTGAGGTACGCAATAAGGTGGGCAAGATCATGAACGCTAAGGTAACACCACCAGAAAGAATGCATACACCCAGTTTCAGATAATAGACCAAAAATACGAATCCAAAAAGTCCAAAAATTATTGACGGTACTGCGTTAAGAGTATCGGCACCGAATCGTATGATTTTTGTCACAATATTTTCTTTTTGGAACTCCACAAGGTATAACGCGCCACCAACTCCTAAAGGAACAGCTACCACCAGTGCAACGACTACTAAGTAGATCGTTCCCAGTATGGCGGGAAATATGCCGCCTGCTTCTCCTCCTTCTCTTGGAATATCGGTGAGAAACTCTATGCTTAACGCTGCTGATCCTTTCAAGACTACAAATCCCAGTATGAATATGAGTATTGTCGCAGTGAGTATTGTAGATGTCCATAAAATTGCGTAGACATGTTTATCTTTCATTTTTTTCTCACCCCTATCTTGACAGAAATGATGTTAAGGATCATGACAATGATAAAAAGAATGATGCCAATTGCAAACAACGCCTGATAATGAGAACTGCCCACAGAGGCCTCTCCCATTTCCAGTAAAATCACAGAAGTGAGCGCTTCTGCAGGATTTAGTATGGATTTTGGAATCATTTCCACATTCCCCAAGATTAATACCACCGCCATCGTCTCTCCTATGGCCCTTCCCATGGCCAAAATGATAGATGCCGTGATTCCCGAAGAAGCGGTAGGCAGTATTACACGTCTCATGGTCTGCCAGTGTGTGGCACCCAGCGCAAAGGAGCCTTCTTTGTATATTCTCGGCACACTTTTAATGGCATCCTCAGATATGCTGATGATGATAGGGAGAATCATAATGGCTAACACGATGCCGCCGGCGAGCACTGTTTCTCCCGTTGGGACATCAAAAGAGACCTTTATGAATCGCACAATTACTATCAGCCCGAACATGCCGTACACTACTGAAGGTATTCCTGCCAACAACTCTATCACAGGTCTGAATAAACTTTCTGCTCGTTTAGGCGCTATTTCTGCCAAAAACAATGCACAGGAAACACCTAAGGGAACAGCTATGAACAGTGCTAGGAACGTTACAGAAAGCGATCCTACGATAAACGTTAAAGCGCCGTAAATTTCTTTACCAGGATTCCAGACTTTTCCTAAAATAAATCCCAATCCTTCTTTTTTAAGGATGGGAAGCCCCTCTTTGAAAAGGAAGAGTATTATGAGAAAAATTACCAGTGTTGCTGAAAGCGCAAATATCAAAAGAATCTTTTCTACGATCTTTTCTGTGTTCATTTTAATCACTGTATATCCTATAAATAAAAAAAGTTAAAAAAGGTTTTGAAGGGGAGTGTTAATCGATTCGTATAAATCCTATCTCTTCGACTATGTCCTGTCCCTCGCTACTGAGAATGAAATCTATGAAGCCCTTTGCCAGCCCCGAAGGACTGCCTTTAGTATACATATAGAGGGATCGTGAAATGGGGTACGTTCCACCTTTTACAGTTGCGGACGAAGGTGTGACACCATCTATCTTTATCGCTTTCACCGATGAGTCAATGTAACCGAGTCCGATGTAGCCGATGGCGTTCTCGTTACCTGCCACTGTAGCTTTCACTGCACCGTTAGAAGGCTTTTGTAATACACTGGATGTTTCTTCTACTTTTCCTTTGTTCATTACCAGTTCTATGAACGTGTCTCGTGTACCTGATCCTTCTGCTCGTGTAATAACGACTATCTCCATGTCTTCTCCACCCAGTTCTTTCCAGTTTCTTATTTTTCCTGCGTAAATCTCCTGAAGCTGCTGTTTTGTCAGATTCTCAACAGAATTTGAAGGATGCACAACTATCGCTATACCATCGTACGCAATGACCGTTCCTACAAGGTCAGGATAGCGATCTTTTTCCTCTGGCTTTATGTCTCTGGATGCATTGCCAATATCGGCGGTGCCTTCCCCCACCATCTTAATACCAGTACCACTTCCACCACCCTGAATGGTCACTTTTATATCGGGATGTTTTTCCATGTACACTTCTGCCGCTCTTGTTGCGATGGGTTCGACTGTAGTAGATCCGGCTAAAGAAAGCGTTTGAGTTTTATTTCCTTCACTAATACAGCCCATGAGAAAAAGCATACATATACTAATTCCTATTATCTCTTTCTTCATTTTTTATCACCGTTCTTGTTAAATTTTGGACATATATATATTTTATCTTCATAGAACATATAGAAACATTTTTGAAAGGAGAAGTATGTATTTTATTCATAAAGTTTATATATGAAACCGATAAGAGAATTTATGGAGATCAGAAAAATTCAGAAAACAGGCGGAAGCTCTTATGCTATCTCGCTTCCAAAGAGATGGATTGAGCACAATAGCCTAAAAAATGGAGATAGTTTAGGAATAATAGAAAATAAAGATGGGACTCTCTCTATAGTTCCTGAAAATTATAAAAAAGAGAAAAAATCATGTAAAATAGAGTTGAATGAAAATATAAATCTAACAAAAAGGATCCTGATCACAAAATATCTACAGGGATATGACACAATAAAAGTTTACTCTAAAAAACCGATAGAAGCATCAAAAAGGAAAGAAATTGTTTCTTTGATACAGAATCTGATAGGAATTGAGATATTTGAGGAAAGGGCTGATGAGATCGTATTTTCCTCGCTCATAGAGTTTGGCTCTACCCCCTTGAGAAAGGTTAAAAACAGGATAATCAATCTAACTGGATCAATGCTTGAAGATACTATGAAGTTAAATGAAAACCTCGATAAGTCCCTTGCAGAGAATATAATACAGAGAGATAATGAGATCGACAAATTGTATTTCTTTGCCGTAAGGGAGATTTCCGAGGCCTCCAGAAACTCAAACATTGCGAAGAAACTTGAACTCAATGACAATTTCGAGATAATACCCAATCTAATCGCCATAAAAAACATTGAGAGGATTGCAGATTATGCTGTTTTAATAGCAAAAGACATAATGGAGCTTGATGTTCCATCAGAAAAAATAAAAAGAGAGGGTAATCTAATACTCGATATCTTCCATAAAACATCAAGGTCTCTGATCAAGAAAGACTATGTCCTCGCAAACTCGATCTTGGAGGAAATAGAAAGAAAATTCTCTGAAGAGATTAACTCAGTGATGATATCATCAATCCTAAATTCTATGAACTCCATAAAGAGACACTGTGGCAATATAGCTGAGACTGTTATAAATCTTTACGTATGAAAATTTTAGATCTATTAAAAAACATGTTTCTGGAAAAAAATATATAGAATAAGTATTTACTCCTTTCAATGACCCTTGTATATATTCTATAAAGGAAAAAAATATATAGCCACTTAGATAATCTAATATAAATTTTTAGTTGAATCAATGGTGATATGAGATGAAGTGTGAAATTTCAATAATAGGACGCGGAATAGGAAATAACTTTCAAGTCTGGCTATCCAGTAATATTTATTGGATTTTAAAAAAAGAAACCATAAAAAGGAGTAGAAAAAAATGAAAATAGTACACATCTCTGATTTACATCTTTCAGGTCATAATTTTGTTCCTGAATGGGGTGAAAATGTTATTGATGTTATGCATTCTATAGACCCTGAGATGCTTGTTATCACAGGTGATCTTACAGATGATGGATATGTCCATGAGTATGAGATAGCAAAGAGATACATTGATAGAATAAAAACAAAAAATATAATAATAGTACCTGGAAACCATGATGTAAGAA
>JAGLWR010000118.1 GCA_023133315.1 Methanomicrobia archaeon
TGAGGCACACGAAAGAAGAGATAAAAAAAATGCTCGATGGTACTGAGCTTCATAAAGTGATCAAAGAAAAACCAGTGGGCAGAAAGAAAGTGAGATTTCCAGAAAGAATGGAAATTAAAGACATAATGAAAAAACCTGTAGAGATAGAAGAAAATAAAACGATCAGAGATCTTCTTGTTCTTCTGAAAGAAACAGAGGAAACCTTCTTTATCGTTGTAGATGACCAGGAAAAGCTAAAGGGTATAGTAACAGAGAGTGATCTCTTAAAAATAATAAAAAAACCGAGAAGAAAGACGGGAATAGGGAGTATAGGGTACAAAAGCCTTCTTTTCAGAGGTGCCGAGGTCATCGGGGACATAATGACCAGAAACCCCATATATGTAAAACCAACGTGCAAACTTGAGGAGGCTGCAAGGATAATGGGGGATTATAAGATAAGACATCTTCCTGTCGTCGAGAACGGTAAACTCATTGGATCGATTGGATTAAAAGACATACTTTTAGTCCTGAGAATACTTATTTAGGCGAGAAAATGGACTTTATTTTTTCAATTACCACCGTTTTAGCCATGACAACGACGCTCATTACACCTCTGCACTTAAAGCTCGCTTTCAAACGATAAAGATTCAAGAAATGAAAACATAACCTTTATAAATACCTCTTCTCATCTTTTTATATCCCAATTTTTGTGCTGCCAAACCGATAGTTTTTTATTCAGGTTTGGAGTTTTTATACGTAACACCTACGGATGACAAAAATGAAGGATGAGGTGAAAAAATGGAAAAAAAATTTGAAGTACCGAAAGAGTTGATAAATAAGGCGTATGAGGCATTGGAGAATGCCAGAGATACGGGAAAGATTGCCAAAGGTACGAATGAAACAACAAAAATAATAGATAGAGGAAAAGCTGTTCTTGTTTATATTGCAGAAGATGTACAGCCAAAGGAGATCGTTGTTCACATACCCCTGATCTGCGAAGAAAAATCTGTACCATACATACACGTACCCAGGAAAGACGAACTTGGAAGTGCAGTCGGTATAGAGGTAACTACCGCAGCTGCCTGTATAGTCGATCCCGGAAAAGGAAAAAAGCTCGTCGATGAAATAATCAAGAAACTCAATGAATTGAAGAAGTAGAGGGATACGATGCCTGAAATAAAGGGAACTCCAGCAGAGGTCATAGAAATAAGAGTGAGAACTGGTGTTACGGGAGAGGTTTTCCAGGTAAAGTGTAAAGTGCTCTCTGGAAGAGATGAAGGTAGAATCCTCACCAGAAATGTCAAAGGACCCGTAAAACTTGGAGATGTTCTGATGTTACGAGAGACGGAAAGAGAAGCGAGAGAAATAAGGACTCCGCGGTGATACAATGCCCAGAGTAAAAACTTGTTCATTTTGCAGTAAAGAAATAGAGCCGGGAACCGGAATGATGTACGTCAGGAAAGACGGAACTGTATTTACTTTCTGTTCCTCCAAATGCGAGAGAAACATGATCAAATTAAAGAGAAAACCGAGAAAGGTAAGATGGACACAAACGTACAGAAAGGAAAAAATGCTGAGAGTGAAGTGAAATGGAGAAAACATTGATTTTGGTCAAGCCTGATGGAGTAGTTCGCAGATTGATCGGAGAAACGATAAAGCGAATCGAGCAAAAGAACATGAAAATTGTCGCAATGAAAATGATTCGTATAACAGAGCCTTTGGCTAAAAAACATTATAAGGAGCACGAAGGAAAACCGTTTTTCAATGATCTTATAGATTATATTACTCTGGCGCCTGTCGTAGCGATGGTGGCCGAAGGAGAAAGAGCGATAGAGATCATGAGAAAGATAGCAGGAAAAACAAATCCTGATGAAGCCTCCCCGGGAAGTATACGAGGAGATTATGGATATAACACACCGCGATTCATGTGCAACGTGATTCATGCTTCAGATTCTGAGACTTCGGCAAAGAGAGAAATAAATCTATTCTTTAAAAAAGAGGAGATCTTAGAGTATAATACTGCAGTGATTTAATGGTTACCCGTCAACCTATCATATCTGTTTTGGGACATGTGGATCATGGAAAAACGACATTTTTAGACAATATCAGAGGGAGTACTGTCGCTGCACGAGAAGCTGGAGGAATAACCCAGCACATTGGTGCTACCGAGGTGCCGCTGGAGGTCATAACAGAGATATGTGGAGATCTTTTAAAAGGAACTGCATTAAAGATACCTGGAGTTTTGTTTATTGATACTCCCGGGCACGAAGCATTTACCACACTGAGATCACGGGGAGGAAGCCTGGCAGATCTTGCTATCCTCGTAATAGATATAAATGAGGGCATACAGCCGCAAACGCTGGAGTCCATAGAAATTTTGAAAAGTTTTAAAGTTCCGTTTATTATAGCTGCCAATAAGATAGATCTAGCTGGTAAGTTTAGAATAAACAAAAAAAAGAAGAGATACACATTTTTGGAGGCTTTCAATGATCAGAACGAAGCAATGAAAGAAATAATAGAAAACAAGATCTGGGAACTTGTAGGTGAACTGTATAAATATGGATTCCAGGCGGATCGATTTGACAGGGTTAAAGATTTTAGAAAACAGATCTCCATAGTGCCGTGTTCAGCAAAATATGGTATAGGCATACCAGAGATCATGATGCTCATAGCAGGCCTTTCCCAGAGGTTCCTCGAAAAAAGATTGAGTATAAATGTAGAGGGGCTTGCCAGAGGAAATGTTTTGGAAGTAAAAGAGGAAATAGGTTTGGGAACAACCATCGATGTAATAATGTATGACGGAACAATGAGTGTCAAAGACAGGATCGTTCTCGGAGGAAAAAAGGGGGTCATTACCACTACCATAAGAAGCCTCTTAAAACCAAAACCCCTTGATGAGATACGGGATCCCAGATTTCGGTTTGAGCATGTGAAAACTGTTTCGGCGGCTGCAGGTATAAAGGTGGCAGCGTCAGATCTTGATGATGCACTTGCAGGTTCACCAATATATACCTCAGATGAAAACCTGAATGAAACTATAAATAGGGTAAAAAAAGAGATAGGAAAGGTGAAAGTAAGTACAGAACGCACAGGAATTATAGTAAAGGCGGATACCTTGGGGAGTCTCGAGGCATTGGTGAAAATGTTCAACTCCAAAGGATTTGCTATCAGGAAAGGGGACGTGGGGGATGTAAATAAAACCGATGTTACAGAAGCTATCTCTGTGAAAAAAAAGGATATGTATAAAGGAGTGATCGTTGCTTTTAATGTCGATGTCCTGAAAGAAGCTGAAGAGGTAGCTCAGAGTAAAAAAATTAATATTTTTAAAAATGACATCATCTATAAAATAATTGAGGATTACGAGTTATGGCTGGAAGAGAAAAAAGAAGAAGAGAAGCTTAAAAGACAGTTGGGCATTATAAGGCCAGGAAAAATCCAGATTCTCGAGGGATACGTTTTTAGAGCTTCCAAACCTGCCATTGTTGGTGTAAGGGTTCTTGCCGGGGAAATAAAACCTAAATTAACCTTGATAAAAGAAGATGGAAAGTTTGGTGGGGAGATAAAGTCGATAAAAACACAGGATAAATTTTTATCATCTGCAGAAAGAGATGCTGAAGTTGCCGTAGCTCTAAACGGCGTGACCGTGGGAAGGCAGATAGAGGAAGGGGAAGTTTTATATGTGGAGATACCGGAAGATAGTTTTAGAAAAATGAGAGAGTTAGAACTCGATGAGTCTGAGAAAGAAACATTAGAAGAATTTTTAGAGATTAGAAGAAAAGAAAATAGTTTATGGGGCGTATAAAATGGAAGTAAAGATAGTAGTTTCATATCCCGATGGCAAAAGCGAACAAAAAGAGTTGAGAGACGAAAAAGCTAACAGCTTACTCGGTAAAAAGATAGGAGATATAATAGAAGGAAGCATGCTCGATGTAAAAGGGGATCTTCTGATAACAGGAGGAAGTGACAAAGACGGTTTTGCCATGAGAAAGGATATCGATGGACCTATAAGAAAAAAAATCCTCTTATCAAGAAGTATCGGATTTAAGCCAAAGAGAGATGGCGAACGAAGAAAAAAGAGAGTAAGAGGGAACATGATTACAGATGAAATAATCCAGATCAATACGAAGGTCATTGCAAAACCTAAAAAAGTGACGAAAAAGAAAGAACCCGAAGTTAAGAAAGAAGTACCCGAAGAAGGACCTAAAGAAGAGAAACCTAAGAAAGCTAAGAAAGAAGT